>NZ_BAAAGU010000050.1:0-58967 GCF_039524635.1 Streptomyces thermocarboxydovorans
CCTCCCCCCGGCCCGGGCGGCGGGAAGGCACGGCCGGCCAACGGCCTCCGCGCCAACGGGCGGTCGGCGCAGGGGCGCGGCACGGGCGCCTGCCGGGCCGTGGCCCCGGCCGGGGGCCACCCGGCCGACGTGCCCGACGCCGAGGCCGAACGCCACTTCTCCTGGCCCGCGTTGCCCGCGGCCGTCGTCGCCGCGGCCGGGTTCGTGCTCGGCGCCGGCTTCCTGCGGGCCTTCACCCAGGGGCACGCCCTGTTCCCGTCCGGCAGGACCGGCTGGTCCCTCGCCGTGCTCACCGGGATCATCGTCGGCCATCTGGTGATGCTGGGCCGCTCCCGCTGGTGGGGCGGCACCGGCTCGGGCGCCGCCCTCACCCTCGCCGTGCTGCTGCTGTACGGATGGGTTCCGGCCGGCATGGTCAGCCTCACCGTGGTGGTGCTGGTCGGCATAGCCCGGCGGGGCCGCTGGCGCCAGGGCATACTGCACGGCGCGGTGGACCTGCTCGGCATCGGCGCCGGAGCGCTGGTGCGGGCCGCGTTCGGCTGCGTACCGACCGTGGAGTCGCCGTCCACACCGGACAGCTGGACGCTCACCACCGCCGCCGAGGTCGTCCTGGTCGCCGTCGCCTACCTCGCGGTCACCCGCACCCTGCTCTGGTACCTGCACGTCCCGCACGCCGGACTGCCCACGGTCGCCCGCACCGCCCTGGTCAGACAGGGACTGGTCGCCGTCGCCCTGCTCGGCATAGCCCCGCTGATCTGCGTGGTCGCCGACGCCCGGCCGGTGCTGCTGCCGCTGTTCGCGATCCCGCTGATCGCCCTCGACTCGACCCTGTGGATAGCCAGGGCCCGCGCGGAGGAGCAGCTGCGCGACCCCCTCACCGGGCTGCCCAACCGCCAGTGGCTGCAGGAGCGCATCTGGACCGCCCTCGACGAGGCCGAACGGATCGACGCCCGCGCCGCCCTGATGCTGATCGACCTCGACCGTTTCCGTTCGGTCAATGACACCCTCGGTCATCTCGCCGGTGACCGGCTGCTGCTGCAGATCGCCGACCGGCTCAGAATGGCCCTGCCGCGCGGGGCGGAGGCCGCGCGGCTCGGCGGTGACGAGTTCGCCGTCTTACTGCCCGTCGTCGACTCCACGACCTCCGCCACCCGCGTCGCCCGGGGCCTGGTGGCGGCGCTCAGCTCCCCGCTCGACCTCGACGGACTCACCCTCGTCCTCGAGGCCAGCGCGGGCGTCGCCGTCTTCCCCGACCACGCGCTCGACGCGGAGGGACTGCTGCGGCGCTCCGACGTCGCGATGTACCAGGCCAAGCGGGACCGCACCGGCGTGGAGGTCTACGAGTCCAAGCGGGACTCCAACACGCCCGACCGGCTCGGCCTCCTCGGCGACCTGCGGCGGGCCCTGGACGCGCACGAGGTCGAGCTGCACTACCAGCCCAAGGTCCGCTTCGACGGGCAGGTCGCGGGTCTCGAGGCGCTGGTGAGATGGGTGCACCCGGAGCGGGGCAAGGTGCCGCCGGACGAGTTCATCGCCATCGCCGAGTCCTCCGGGCTGATGCCGCATCTCACCGAGTACGTCCTGGAGACCGCGCTCGGGCAGGTGGCCCGCTGGCGCGCACAGGGCCTGTTCGTGCCGGTCGCGGTCAATGTCTCGCCGCGCGATGTGCACACGCCCGGCTTCGCCGGCTCGGTCGCGGCGCGGCTCGCCCGGCACGGGGTCCCGGCGGGTGCGCTGCAGCTGGAGATCACCGAGCATGTGCTGCTGGAGGATCCGACGCGGGCCGCGGACACGCTCAACGCCCTGACCGGGCACGGGGTGAAGATGTCGCTGGACGACTTCGGCACGGGGTACTCCTCGCTGGTGCATCTGCGGAAGCTGCCGGTGAGCGAGCTGAAGATCGACCGGTCGTTCGTGGCGCGGCTGGCGGTGGATGCGGTGGATGCGGAGATCGTGCGGTGCACGGTCGATCTTGCGCACTCGCTGGGGCTTCTTGTGGTTGCGGAGGGTGTCGAGGACGACGAGACGTGGGAGCGGCTGCGGGACCTGGGGTGCGATGCGGTGCAGGGGTGGCTGGTCGCTTCGGCGATGCCGGCGGATGAGACGACGGCGTGGTTGCTGGCGCGGGGGTCTCGGGGGTGGCAGCGGCCTGCGGCGGCGTTGCCGGCCGCTGCCGCGGAGGAGTAACGGGGGCGCCCAGTGAGTAACGGGGGTGCCTGGTGGGGTGCCGGGTGCGGTTGCCTGGCGGCTGCGGGTGCGTCGTGGTTGGTCGCGCAGTTCCCCGCGCCCCTGGGAAGTGCCTGGTTCGCTTGCCGGTTGGCTGCGGGTGAGTCGTGGTCGGGCGCGCAGTTCCCCGCGCCCCTTCGGGGAGTTGCAGTCACGTTGGTTTGACCGTCCCGGAAACCGTTTCACGAGCACCCGGTGGGGACCCATAGGATTGGGCCAAACCACACACACTCACCCCAGAGGATCGCTGCATGCCTGGCATCACGCGCGAGGAGGTCGCCCACCTCGCCCGGCTGGCGCGTCTGGAGCTGAAGCCCGAAGAGCTCGACCACTTCGCAGGCCAGCTGGACGACATCATCGGCGCGGTGGCCCGCGTCAGCGAGGTCGCCGACCAAGACGTACCGCCGACCTCGCACCCGCTCCCGCTGACGAACGTCATGCGCCCGGACGAGGTCCGTCCTTCGCTCACCCCCGAGCAGGCGCTGTCCGGCGCCCCGGCCCAGGAGCAGCAGCGTTTCAAGGTGCCGCAGATCCTGGGGGAGGAGTAAGCCGTCATGACGGACATCATCAAGCTCACCGCGGCCGAGGTCGCCGCGAAGATCGCCTCCGGCGAGCTCACCGCGGTCGAGGTCACCGAGGCCCACCTGGCCCGGATCGAGGCCGTCGACGAGAAGGTGCACGCCTTCCTGCACATCGACCGGGAGGGCGCCCTCGCCCAGGCCCGTGCCGTCGACGAGAAGCGGGAGCGCGGGGAGAAGCTCGGCCCGCTCGCCGGTGTGCCGCTCGCGCTGAAGGACATCTTCACCACCGAGGGCGTGCCGACCACCGTCGGCTCCAGGATCCTCGAGGGCTGGATCCCGCCGTACGACGCGACGCTCACCAAGCGGCTCAAGGCCGCCGACGTGGTCATCCTCGGCAAGACCAACATGGACGAGTTCGCCATGGGGTCGTCGACGGAGAACAGCGCGTTCGGCCCGACCGGCAACCCCTGGGACCTCACCCGGGTCCCCGGCGGCTCCGGCGGCGGTTCCTCCGCCGCGCTGGCCGCGTACATGGCACCGCTCGCCATCGGCACCGACACCGGCGGCTCCATCCGCCAGCCGGCCGCCGTCACCGGCACCGTCGGCGTGAAGCCGACGTACGGCGCGGTCTCCCGCTACGGCATGGTCGCCTTCTCCAGCTCGCTGGACCAGGGCGGGCCCTGCGCCCGTACGGTCCTGGACGCGGCGCTGCTGCACGAGGTGATCGCCGGGCACGACCCGATGGACTCCACCTCCATCGACGAGCCCGTCCCGCCGGTCGTCGAGGCCGCCCGCAACGGCAGCGTGCAGGGCATGCGCGTCGGCGTCATCAAGCAGTTCCGCGGCGAGGGCTACCAGGCCGGTGTCGTCCAGCGGTTCGACGAGTCGGTCGAGCTGCTCAAGGAGCTGGGCGCCGAGATCGTCGAGCTGGACTGCCCGTCCTTCGACCTGGCGCTGTCGGCGTACTACCTGATCGCCCCCTCCGAGTGCTCCTCCAACCTCGCCCGCTTCGACGGCCTGCGCTACGGCCTGCGGACCGGCGACGACGGCACGCACTCCGCCGAGGAGGTCACCTCGCTGACCCGTGCGGCCGGATTCGGCCCCGAGGTCAAGCGCCGCATCATGCTCGGCACCTACGCGCTCAGCTCCGGCTACTACGACGCGTACTACGGCAGCGCCCAGAAGGTCCGCACCCTCATCAAGCGGGACTTCGACAAGGCGTTCGAGCAGGTCGACGTGATCGTCTCCCCGACGACCCCCACCACCGCCTTCCCGATCGGCGAGCGCGCCGACGACCCGATGGCGATGTACCTCGCCGACCTGTGCACCATCCCGACCAACCTGGCCGGCAACGCCGCCATGTCCCTGCCCTGCGGCCTCGCGCCCGAGGACAACCTGCCGGTCGGGCTGCAGATCATCGCCCCGGTCATGAAGGACGACCGCCTCTACAAGGTGGGCGCCGCCGTCGAGGCCGCCTTCGTGGAAAAGTGGGGCCACCCGCTGCTCGAGGAGGCTCCGTCGCTGTGAGTGCACTGACCAAGGCCAAGGGCTTCAAGAAGTCCCGGTCCGGTACGTACCTGTCCATGGCCGCCACCGCGTTCGGCGCGATCGGCGTCGCCAAGCGGCTGAAGAAGGCCCGCGCCGAGAAGGACACCCTGGTCCTGATCGACGCCACCGTGTCCGCCGCCGCGATCGTCACCGGCCTCGCCATCCTCTACCGCGAGCTGAAGCGGCTGGGCGACGACGACGTCCTGCTGGGCTGAGAGGGAAACAGCACCGTGACCACCACGACCGACCTGGTGTCGTACGAGGACGCACTCGCGGCGTACGACCCCGTCATGGGCCTCGAGGTCCATGTCGAACTCGGCACCAAGACCAAGATGTTCTGCGGCTGCTCGACCGCGCTGGGCGCCGAGCCGAACACCCAGACCTGCCCCGTCTGCCTCGGCCTGCCCGGCGCGCTCCCGGTCGTCAACGCGACCGGCGTCGAGTACGCCGTCAAGATCGGCCTCGCGCTGAACTGCGAGATCGCCGAATGGTGCCGCTTCGCCCGGAAGAACTACTTCTATCCGGACATGCCGAAGAACTTCCAGACCTCCCAGTACGACGAGCCGATCGCCTTCAACGGCTACCTCGACGTGCAGCTGGAGGACGGCGAGACCTTCCGCGTGGAGATCGAGCGCGCCCACATGGAGGAGGACACCGGCAAGTCGACGCACGTCGGCGGCGCCACCGGCCGTATCCACGGCGCGTCCCACTCGCTGCTGGACTACAACCGGGCCGGCATCCCGCTCATCGAGATCGTCACCAAGCCCATCACGGGCGCCGGAGAGCGCGCCCCCGAGGTGGCGAAGGCCTACGTCCGTGAGCTGCGCGAGCTCATCCGGGCGCTCGGCGTCTCCGAGGCCCGCATGGAGATGGGCCAGATGCGCTGCGACGTCAACCTGTCGCTGATGCCGAAGGGCGCCGACAAGCTCGGCACCCGCTCCGAGACCAAGAACGTGAACTCGCTGCGCTCCGTGGAGCGCGCCTGCCGCTACGAGATCCAGCGGCACGCGGCGGTGCTGAGCAGCGGCGGCACGGTCGTCCAGGAGACCCGCCACTTCCACGAGGACACCGGCACCACCACCTCCGGCCGCGTGAAGGAGGAGGCCGAGGACTACCGGTACTTCCCGGAGCCCGACCTGGTGCCGGTCGCCCCGCCCCGCGAATGGGTGGAGGAGCTGCGCGCGAGCCTGCCCGAGCTGCCGCTGGTGCGCCGCAACCGGCTCCGCGAGGAGTGGGGCCTGTCCGCCACCGACATGCAGGCGATCCTCAACGCCGGTGCGCTGGACCTGATCGTCGCCACGATCGACGCCGGCGCTGACGCCGCCTCCGCCCGCAAGTGGTGGATGGGTGAGCTGGCCCGCAACGCCAACGAGTCCGGCAAGGCGCTGGACGAGCTGGCGATCACCCCGGCGCAGGTCGCCCGGGTCACCGAGCTGGTGGCGAAGGGAGACCTGAACGACAAGCTGGCCCGCCAGGTCATCGAGGGCGTCCTCGCCGGCGAGGGCACGCCGGACGAGGTCGTGGAGAAGCGCGGTCTGAAGGTCGTCTCCGACGAGGGCGCGCTCACCGCCGCCGTCGACGAGGCCATCGCCGGCAACCCGGCCATCGCGGACAAGGTCCGCGGCGGCAAGGTGGCGGCGGCCGGCGCCCTGGTCGGCGCGGTCATGAAGGCCACCCGCGGCCAGGCCGACGCGGCCCGCGTGAAGGAGCTGATCCTCGAGAAGCTGGGCGTCAGCGAGGGCTGACCCGGACCATCTAACGAAGGGGTGCACCGGCATCGGTGCACCCCTTCGTCATGCGTTCATCGGTCATCGCTCCTGCTCAGCAGCCGGAGCGAACCCCCGCACCGGGTTGGTGATCCCGGAGGCGCTACGCTCCCGCGCCATGAGTGGACGCGCTGATTCCGACACGCACCCGGAGCAGACCGAGTCCGCCGAGGACACGGCACACGAGCACCACGCCGGAACCGAAGACACCGCCGGTACGGAAACCGCGACAGAGACGGAAACCGCGACAGAGACGGAAACCGCGACAGAGACGGAGACCGGGGCCGGCGAGCCCCACGACGAGGAGGCAGCCGACGACGAGGCCGCCGGCGACGAGTCCGGCGACCACGAGGACACCGGCGCCGACGGGAGCGGTGCCCGGCGTGCCCGGTGGCTGGCCACCGGGACCGGGGCCGCGCTGGCCCTGGCCGGTCTGGCCGCGGCCCTGCTGCGGCTCACCGGCGGCACCCCGCTGCTGGTTCCCGTCGCGTACGCCTGCGGAGCCGCCGTCTGCGCCCTGGCCGGACTGCTGGGCTCCCGGGGCCGTACCCGCAGGGCGCTGTGGCTGCTGATCGCGGGGCTGATGGTGATGGCGCTGGGTGACCAGTTCGACTGAACCTGTCACCGGACCGGGCGATCGGTTGACTCATCCGGTCCGATTGTCCTGTGAGCTGCCTCCCGTCGCTGTGAAGAAGCCCACGAACCCGGCAAATGATCACTCTTGCCTGCCAGAGTGTCACTGCATTGCTCATGCGTTCTTTGCGGGCGGTTCGTTTCATGAACGTCTGTTCCCGGTCAAAGATCCGCAGACAGTCACTCTGGGAGCACGTCCGTGGCAGCTCTTGCACGCTGGTGTGTCCGGCGCCGTCTGATCACCGTGCTGCTCTGGCTCCTCGCCCTCGGCGTGGCCGGCTCGGGCGCGGTCCTGGCCGGCAGCGCCTACTCCAACGACTACCGGGTCCCGGGGACCGAGTCCTCGCAGGCGGCCCGCCTGCTGGAGGAGGGCTTCCCGTCGCTGGGCGGCGACACCGACACCGTCGTCTGGCACACCTCCTCCGGCACGGTCCGCGACGCCGCCGTCGAGCAGACCATGACCCGCACCCTGGACCGGATCGCCGCCCTGCCCGGCGTGGCCTCCGTGTCCGGCCCCTACGACGAGCGAGGGGCAGGGCGGATCAGCGAGGACGGCCGCACCGCCTACGCCACCCTCACCTTCGAGGACCGGGCCCAGGACGTCGACGCCGGTGAGGCCGCGGCCGTGGTGCGCACGGCGCAGGAGGCCGAGACCGGTGACCTGCGGGTGGAGCTGGGCGGCAGCGCCATCGCCCTCACCGAGTCCTCCGGCGGGCACACCGCGGAGATCGTCGGTGTGGTGGTCGCCGCCGTGGTGCTGTTCCTCGCCTTCGGCTCGCTCGCCGCCTCCCTGCTGCCCATCGGCACCGCACTGGTCGGCGTCGGCACCGCCTACGCGGGGATCGCCCTTCTCGGGCATGTCATGACCGTGGCCGACTTCGCCCCCATGCTGGGCATGCTGATCGGCCTCGGCGTCGGCATCGACTACGCGCTGTTCATCGTGACCCGGCACCGGCGCGGTCTGAAGCGCGGGCTGTCCGTCACCGAGGCCGCCGCCCGCGCCGTCGCCACCACCGGACGCGCGGTCGTGTTCGCGGGTGCCACCGTTTGCATCGCCCTGCTCGGGATGCTGATGCTGCGGCTGAACTTCCTCAACGGCGTCGCCGTCGCGGCCTCACTGACCGTGGTGCTGACGGTGGCCGCCTCCGTCACGCTGCTGCCCGCCCTGCTGTCGTTCATCGGCATGCGCGCGCTCAGCGGCCGGGAGCGGCGCCGCCTCGCCGAGCACGGGCCCGAGCCGGAGCTGCCGACCGGCTTCGCCGCCCGCTGGTCGGCGTTCGTGGAGCGCCACCCCAGGATCCTCGGCGTGATCGCGCTGGTGGTGATCACGGTCCTCGCGCTGCCCACCGCCTCCCTGCACCTGGGCACCTCCGACCAGGGCAACGACCCGGAGAACACCACCACCCGCCAGGCCTACGACCTGCTCGCCGACAACTTCGGCCCCGGCGTGAACGGCCCCCTCACCCTGGTCACCGAGGTCGGGGGCGCCGAGGACCGGCTCGCCCTGGGCGACCTGGACGCCACCCTGCGCCAGACCGAGGGCGTCGCCTCGGTGTCGCCGGTGACCTTCGGCAAGGGCGGCGACACCGCGTACCTCACCGTCGTACCGGAGTCCTCCCCGCAGTCGAAGCAGACCAGCGACCTGGTCGACCGGCTGCGCGAGGACGTGCTGCCCCGGGCCGAGGCCGGCACCTCGCTCGATGTGCACGTCGGCGGCATCACGGCCGCCTACGACGACTTCGCCGACGTCATCGTCGGCAAGCTGCCCCTCTTCGTCGGCGTGGTGATCGGCCTGGGCTGCCTCCTGCTGCTGCTCGCCTTCCGCTCCATCGGCATCCCGGTCAAGGCCGCCGCGATGAACGTCGCCGCCGTCGCCGCGGCCTTCGGCGTGGTTGTGGCGATCTTCCAGTGGGGCTGGGGCAGCGAACTGCTCGGCCTCGGCCGGGCCGGGCCCGTCGAACCCTTCCTGCCGGTGATCATGGTCTCGGTGCTGTTCGGGCTGTCCATGGACTACCAGGTCTTCCTGGTCAGCCGGATGTACGAGGAGTGGCTGGAGACCGGCGACAACCGGCGCGCGGTCCGGGTGGGGCTCGCCGAGACCAGCCGGGTGATCAACTCCGCGGCGGTCATCATGATCTCCGTCTTCCTCGCCTTCGTGCTCACCGGGGACCGCGTGATCGCCATGTTCGGCATCGCGCTCGCCTCCGCCGTCGCCCTCGACGCCTTCGTGCTGCGCACCCTGCTGGTCCCCGCGCTGATGCACCTGCTCGGCGGCGCCAACTGGTGGCTGCCGCGCCACCTCGACCGGATCCTGCCGCGCATCAGCATCGAGCCGCCCGAGTGCCGCGCCGCCCATGAAAGGCTGGCCGCCGCGACGGACGCCGAGGCGGTGGACGTGATGGCCGAGGAGGGGCGCGAGCGGGATGTACGCGATGCGACTGGGTGACGACGGAGCCGAACTGCGTCCCCTGGAGCCGTGGCACGCCGAGGAGTTCCTGGCGCACCTGGAGAGGGGACGGGACTTCATCAACCGGTTCGTCCCCTTCGCCGCCACGGCCACCGATGCCGCCGGCGCCCGCGAGGTGCTCCAGCGGTACGCCGACCGCCGGGCCGCCGACACCGCCTCGCTGCACGGGGTGTGGCTGGACGGCACGCTCGTCGGCGGCGTGCTCACCCTCAACTTCGACGCCGCGAACGGCACCTGCGAGGTCGGCTGCTGGCTGGAGCCCGCCGCCACCGGGCGCGGGCTGGTCACCCGCGCGATGCGGGTACTGATCGACTGGGTGGTCGAGGAGCGCGGCGTCCACCGCGTCGAGTGGGTGGCCGCCGCAGGCAACACCGCGAGCCTCGCCGTCGCCCGCCGGCTCGGCATGACCCGCGACGGCGTCCGCCGCGAGGCCCACCTCCACCACGGTGTGCGGCACGACCTGGAGGTCTGGTCGGTGCTGGCGCCCGAGTGGCGGGCGGCACGCGCCGCCGCCTCCTCGGCCATCGCATCTTCGGCCATCGCATCTTCGGCCATCGCATCTTCGGCCTCCGCCTCCCCGGCCTCCGCCTCCTCGGCCTCCTCGGCCTCCGCCTCCCCGGCCGCCGCGGCCGGCTCCCGCGACGATCATTAACCGGCTCCCGCGACGATCATTAAGACGACTCTCAGACGGCGTCCGTACGGTGCGGGGCATGGTTACCAAGACAGCGGACGGCACCGCGAACGAGACCGCCGAGGACCGGCAGGACGAGGAGGCGGTGGACGCCAGGGAGTCCGCGCCGGAGACGGAGACGGAGACGGCAGAGGCCGGGGCCCGAGCCCAGGAGGGCGAGGAGAAGCCCGCCGGGGTGGGGCAGGGCGCCGCGGCGGTCGTCTCGGCCGCGCTCGGCCTGGTCTCGCTCACCGGCAGCTGGCTCGGCACGGTGGCCGCCGCCCGCGAGACCCTCGTCGGCCAGCTCCGGACGTCCACCGACGCGGGCGTCGCCACCCAGATCAAGGAGATGTACGGCGACGCCTGGCAGACCAGCGCGCTGTGGGGCGGACTGTTCGCGCTCACCGCGCTGATCGTGGGCGTGGTGGTGCTGCTCCGGCCCGCCTTCGGCACGCCCGGCGGCCTCCAGGCGCCGTGGATCAAATCCGTCGCCTGGGCGGGCGTCTCGCTCGGTGTGATCGGACTGCTGCTGGCGGTGCTCAAGTACACCGACGTGCTGCTGGGCCTGCCCTCGGCGGGCTGAGGCACCTCAGACCGTTCCCGGGGCTCTGAGTCCCCTCCGTAAGCGCCTTACGGAGGGGACTCAGGGCCCCCTTCGCATGTCTAAGGTCCCGCGGCCCGCCGAAGATGCGGCACCTTCCCGATGTGCCGGACCCCCCTGGGAGACGACAGTGGAGGCATCGCACAGAGCGATCGCACAGAGCGAGATCCCACCGGATTCCCAGTCCTAGCGAAGGGCCCCACCATGCTCGAGTACGAGATGCAGCAGTTCCGCCAGGCCGAGCTCGTCCGCCAGGCCGAGCAGGAGCGCCGGGCGCGCGAGGCCGCCCGCGCGCGCCGGGCGGCCCGCCGGGATTCCGCCGCACGCAGCCCCGAGGCCGAGAGCCATAGGCGCCGCTTCCGCAGGCCCCGGTTCGCCCGCGCGGCATGACGCCGGGATGGCACCGGCGACGGGCCGCGCAGGCGGCACGGGGACCGGCGAGGCGAGGCCCGGCGAGGGCACGGGTTCCGGCGACCGCACGGGGGTCGGCCGCCGGAACCCCGCTCCCGCCGGGCCTCGCGGCGTCACCCCCGCGGACGCCCTCGGCGTGAAGGGGCGCCGGCCGGCGTTCAGCCGTGCGAAAACGGGTGACGCGTTGTCACCGGCTCGTGCGATGCTCAGGACCGTGGAGACCAGGTCCGTCAGTCCCGTGTTCGTCGGCCGCGCCGGTGAACTCGACACCCTGAACACCGCGCTCGACCGCGCGAGCACCGGCGCGGGCGAGCCGCAGGCACTGCTCCTCGGCGGCGAGGCAGGGGTCGGCAAGACCCGGCTCGTCGAGGAGTTCGCGGCGGCCGCACGGCGCCGCGGCGCGATCGTGGCGCTCGGCGGCTGCGTCGAGATCGGCGCCGACGGTCTGCCGTTCGCGCCGTTCTCCACCGCGCTGCGCCAGCTGCGCCGGGAGCTGCCCGAGCAGCTCGCCGCCGCCGCGGCCGGGCAGGAGGAGGAGCTCGCCCGGCTGCTGCCCGAGCTCGGTACCACCGCCCGCGAGGCCCGCCGCGACGAACAGGGCATGGCCCGCCTCTTCGAACTCACCGCCCGCCTGCTGGAACGCGTCGCCGCCGAGCACACCGTCGTCCTCGTGCTGGAGGACCTGCACTGGGCCGACGCCTCCACCCGCCATCTGCTGGCCTACCTCTTCCGCACCTTGCGCAGCGGCCGCCTCGTCGTCCTGGCCACCTACCGCTCCGACGACATCCACCGCCGCCACCCGCTGCGCCCCCTGCTCGCCGAACTCGACCGGCTGCGCAGCGTCCGCCGCATCGAACTCGGCCGCTTCAACCGCGAGGAGGTCGGCCGCCAGATGGCCGGCATCCTCGCCCGCGAGCCCGACCCCGACCACGTCGACGAGATCTTCGAACGCTCCGACGGCAACGCCTTCTTCGTGGAGGAACTCGCCGTCGCCGCCCACGAGGGCTGCCGCACCGGACTCACCGACTCGCTGCGCGATCTGCTCCTGGTCCGGGTCGAGAGCCTCCCCGAGAACGCCCAGCGGGTCGCCCGGATCGTCGCCGAGGGCGGTTCCACCGTCGAGCACCGGCTGCTCGCCGCCGTGGCCGGACTCGCCGAGGACGACCTCCTCGACGCCCTGCGGGCCACCGTCAACGCCAGCATCCTCACCCCCGCACCCGACCGCGACGGCTACCGCTTCCGCCACTCCCTGGTGCGCGAGGCCGTCAGCGACGACCTGCTGCCCGGCGAACGCTCCCGCCTCAACCGCGGCTTCGCCGAGGCCCTGGAGGCCGACCCCACCCTGGTGCCCGCCGACGAGCGGGTGACCCGGCTGGCCAGCTACTGGTACCACGCCCACGACGCCGCCAAGGCGCTGCCCGCCGTGCTCGACGCCTCGGCGGAGGCCCGCCGCCGCCACGCCTACGCCGAACAACTCCGGCTCCTGGAGCGGGCCATGGAGCTGTGGGACTCCGTCCCCGAGGAGATACGCGCGGGCCTGCGCACCGCCGACTACACCGAGGCCTACTGCGGCTGCGACCCCGCGACGGCCACCCTGCGCTACCTCGACCTCCTCGCCGAGGCCGCCGTCGCCGGACGGCTCTGCGGCGAACGCGAACGCTCACTGAAGATCACCAAGCGGGCGCTGCGCATCCTGGAGGAGGAGCCCGACCCACTGCGCGCCGCCTGGTTCTGGGTCCAGCGCTCCCGGCTCAGCCAGTCCCTGGCCCGCAGCGACGGCTGGACGGAACTGGGCACCGCGCAGGAACTGGTGCGCGGCCTGCCCCCGTCCGAGGTGCACGCCGAGGTGCTCGCCTCCGTCGCCAACTGGTCCATGCTCCACCAGCCCGGCCCGGAGGCCATGGCCGCCGCCGAACGCGCCGTCGAGTACGCCCGCATGGTCGGCGCCCACGACATCGAGCTCAACGCCCGCCTCACCCTCGGCGGCCTCACGGTCGACGCCGGCGACATCGAGACCGGGCTCGCCATGATGTACGAGGTCCAGCGGCAGGCGGCCGAGCTGGGCGTGGACACGGTGCTGTGCCGCAGCTATGTGAACCTGCCGTCCGGCCTCGAAGGCGTCGGACGCTCCGAGGAGGCGCTGCGCCTGCTGCAGGAGGGCACCAGGGTCACCCGCCGGCTGGGCCTGCTGGACTCCGAGGCCTGGGTGTGGGGCAACCTCGCCGAGAGCCTCCACTCCCTGGGCCGCTGGGACGAGGCGGCCGAGGCCGCCGCCACCGCCCAGCGCCGGGAGCCGAGCGCCCGACCCCGCGCCGGAGCCGCGCTGCGCCTGGCCCATCTCGCCTGCGACCGCGGCGATCTGGCCACCGCGTCCCGGCAACTCGCCGCCGCCCGCGCCCACTTCGGCACCCACGACCTCATGCCGCAGTACGCGCTGCCGATGGCGCTGGTCGCCCTCGACATCGCCGCCGCCGAGGGCCGCCTGGCCGACGCCCGCGCCGAACTGCTCACCGCCCTCGACGCCGGGCTCCCGCCCGGCACCCAGCGCTACGGCTGGCCCCTGCTGCTCGCCGCCGCCACCGCCGAGGCCGACGCCCTCGGCGACCCGGCCGCCGAGCCCGGCCGTCCCGGGATCCTCGACCGGATCCGCGAGGCCGCCAAGAACCTCGCCACCGGTGTGCCCGTGTGGCAGGCTCACGACATCTGGCTGCGCGCCGAGCTGAAGCGCGCCGAGGGCATCGCCGCCCCGGACGAGTGGAGCGCCGCCGTCACCGCCGTGGAGCCCCTCGGCAGGCCCTACGACCTGGCCCGCGTGCGCCTCCGGCTCGCCGAGGCCCTGCTCGCCGCCGGGGCCGGCGAGGACGAGCGGGCCCGCGCCAGGGAGCTGCTGCGGCTGGTCCAGGCCGTCGCCGGCCACCTGGGCGCCCGCCCGCTGGCCCGGGCCGCCGCCGTGCTGGCCCAGCGTGCCCGCCTCGCCCTCGGCCCCGCCCCGGCCCGGGAGACCCCGGCGGACACCGGAGACCCGGCCGACGCCCTGGGCCTCACCAGCCGGGAACGCGATGTGCTGCGCCTGGTCGCCGCCGGCCACACCAACCGCCGGATCGCCGAGGAGCTGTTCATCTCCCCGAAGACGGCCAGCGTCCATGTCTCCAACATCCTCGCCAAGCTGGGCGTCTCCGGCCGCGGCGAGGCGGCCGCGGTGGCCCACCGGCTGGGTCTTTTCCCCACGGATACCGGTGACCGCGCCACGGCGGGATGATGGACCTGTCCACCCGCCCGCCCCGCACGTCCGCCACGGCCCTGGAAGGGGAGCGATGTTCAACGTCTTCGAGGAACTCTTCGCACCCGGCCGCAAGCACACCCGCGACGAGCGGAAACGCCTGGAACTGACGCGGGAGGACGTCGGCGACTCCGACCCCGGCCGCGGGCCCATAGACCTCGCCTCCGGGAAGGTCGTGGTGCGCCCGCCGTCGAAGGACGGCACCGAGCCGGACACCGAGGAGTGACGGCACCCGGCACGGCGACCTGACGGCTGCCTGCCTGCCTGCCTGCCTACCTGCCTGCTGGCCGGCCGGCTCAGCTCACCTCCAGCTCCAGGATCCGGTCGTCCCCGTCCTTGGGCTCGACGCGGCCGTCGGTGTTGCTGGTGACCAGCCACAGCCTGTTCTCACCGGCCGGGAGCACTGTGCGCAGCCGCCCGTACTTCCCCTCGAAGAACGCCTGGGGCTCCGCGGACGCCTCCGTGCCCTTCAGCGGGATCCGCCACAGCCGCTGGCCCCGCAGCCCCGCCATCCATATCGAGCCCTCGGCGTAGGCGATGCCGCTGGGGGAGGCCTCGTCGGTGGACCACTGCTCCAGCGGGTTGTGGAAGCCGCCCTCGTCGGAGCGGCCCTCCGCCTCGGGCCAGCCGTAGTTGTCGCCCGGCTTGATGGCGTTCAGCTCGTCCCAGGTGTTCTGGCCGAACTCGGAGGCGAACAGGCGCTGCTTGGAGTCCCAGGCGAGACCCTGCACATTGCGGTGGCCGTAGGAGTACACGGGGGAGTCGGGGAACGGGTTGCCCGGGGCGGGCTCGCCCTCCGGGGTGATCCGCAGGATCTTGCCGCCGAGCGACTCCTTGTCCTGGGACAGGCCCGTGTCACCGCTCTCGCCCGTGCCCGCGTACAGCATCTTGTCCGGGCCGAAGGCGATCCGGCCGCCGTTGTGGATGACGCCCTTGGGTATGCCGCGCAGGACCGTGTCCGGGGCGCCCAGTTGCTCACCGGAGGGCTTCTTCTCGTCGTAGATCATGCGGACGATGCGGTTGTCCGAGGCGGAGGTGAAGTAGGCGTAGATCATGTGGTCCGAGGCGTACTCGGGGGAGAGCGCGATGCCCAGCAGGCCGCCCTCCCCGGCCGGGGACACCCCGGGCACCTCGCCCAGCTCGGTCTTCTTGCCCGTCTTCCCGTCCACCCGCGTGATCGTCGCCTCGTCGCGGGAGGAGACCAGCAGGTCCCCGTCCGGCAGCGCGGCGAGACCCCACGGGGTCTTCAGCCCCGTGGCGACGGTGCGCAGCACCTTCACGGACCCCTTCGCGGGCGGCGTCTGCTCCCCGGAGCGCTCCGGGGGCGAGGTCTGCCCGTTCGTACGGCTGGAGGAGGCGCTGCCGTCCCCGCCCGGCGATCCTCCGTCATCGGAGGAGCAGCCGGCCGTCAGCAGGAGCGCGGCGGCGGCCAGCACGGCCGTCACGGCTCGACGTTGCACGATCTTGTCCCTTCGACGCGGCAGGTTCCACTTGTCATACACCGCTCGCGCCTCCCAGGTTCCCGATCACCCGATTCCCGAACCGGACGCGCTGCGCCGGCCATGAAACAGGGGCGCGTCAGCCGTGACACCCGCGCCGCGTCACCCACAAAGGCCAAGCCAGGAAAGCCGGGCACGCCGAAGTGCCCAAACCGCTCAGTCCCAGGACCCCTGCGCCGGAGGCAGCCCGGCGATCTCCGCGAAGTCCTCCCGGGTCAGCCGCAGCTCCGCCGCCCTCGCGTTCTCCTCGACCCACCGGACGTGCTTGGTGCCCGGGACCGGGATGACCTGCGGGCTCTGTGCCAGCAGCCAGGCCAGGGCGACCTGGGCCGGGGTGACCGCCTCGCCGTGGCGGCGGGCGACGCGGCGCAGGCCGGCCACGATCGGCTGGTTGGCGGCCATCATCTCGGCGGTGAAGCGGGGGTGCCGGGCGCGCAGGTCGTCCGGTTCGAAGCCCTCGCCGGGGGTGAGCGTGCCGGTCAGGAAGCCGTTGCCCAGCGGCATCGCCGCGAGGAACCCGATGCCGCGCGCCTCGCACCACGGCAGCAGCGTGCGCAGCGCCTCCGGCGACCACACCGACAGCTCGGCCTGCACCGCGCTCACCGGGAACACCTGCTGCACCCGCTCCAGCTGGCGGATGGTCGCGTCGTACAGCCGCGTCCCCGGCCGCCGGGCGGAGCGCGCGCCCACCGCGCACAGTCCCAGCGCCCGCACCTTGCCGGCCTGCACCAGCTCGGCCATCGCCCCCCAGGTCTCCTCCACCGGCACCTCGGGGTCCTCCCGGTGCAGCTGGTAGAGGTCGATGACATCCGTCTGCAGCCGGCGCAGCGAGGCGTCGCAGGCCCGCTTCACATAGCCCGGGCGGCCGTTGGCCACGATGTGCTGGTCACCCACCAGCAGCCCGACCTTCGTCGACACGAACGCCTCGGCGCGCCGCTCCTTCAACACCCGCCCCAGCAGCAGCTCGTTGGTGAACGGCCCGTACATGTCGGCGGTGTCCAGCAGCGTCGAGCCGAGGTCGAGCGCCCGGTGCACCGCCCTGAGCGACTCCTCGCCGCGCTGCTGTGACGTGCTGTAGGCCCAGCTCATCGGCATGCACCCGAGTCCGACGGCCCCCACCGCGAGCGCCGCCGCGCCGATCGTCCTGCGCTCCACCTGCTCGTGACCCTCCCTCTCCGGCCCCCCAACCTAACCTCTGGCCCTCGGGGCCCCTGACATAGCCTCGGGCCATGACTGCAGCAGACGTCTGGCTCCCGATCCCGCCGGAGGAGATCGAGGATCTCCCCGAGGGACCGCGCTACCGATTCTGGGACGGCGGCGAGGAGTTCCCCGCCGACCCCGCCGACTGCGCCTTCTACGTCGTGCCGTACATGAAGCCCAGCGGCATCGGCACCCGCCCGCTGTCGCGGATGACCTCGGTGCGGGTGGTGCAGACGCTGTCCGCCGGCATCGACCACGTGGAGCCGGGACTGAAGGACCTGCCGCCCGGTGTGCGGCTGTGCAACGCCCGCGGGGTGCACGAGGCCAGCACCGCCGAGCTGACCCTCGCGCTGATCCTGGCCTCGCTGCGCGGCATCCCGGACTTCGTGCGGGCCCAGGAGCGAGGGGAGTGGCTCGGCGGATTCCGGCCCGCGCTCGCCGACCGGACGGTGCTCATCGTGGGCTACGGGTCGATCGGCGCGGCCATCGAGGACCGGCTCGCTCCGTTCGAGCTCGCGCGGGTGGCGCGCGTCGCGCGCTCCGCGCGCACCACGGAGCGCGGTCCGGTGCACCCGCTCACCGAACTGCCCTCGCTGCTGCCCGAGGCGGACGTCGTGGTGCTGTCCACGCCGCTGACCGAGGCCACCCGGCACCTGGTGGACGCCGGCTTCCTGTCCCGGATGAAGGACGGCGCCCTGCTGGTGAACGTGGCCCGCGGCGGGGTGGTCGACACCAAGGCCCTGCTCACGGAGCTGGAGAGCGGCCGGATCACCGCGGCCCTGGACGTCACCGACCCCGAACCGCTGCCCGCCGGGCACCCCTTGTGGCGGGCGCCGGGCGTCCTCATCACCCCGCACGTCGGCGGACCCACCTCAGCCTTCCTGCCGCGCGCCAAGCGGCTGCTGGTGGACCAGTTGCGCCGTTTCCTGAACCACGAGGAGCTGCGCAGCGTGATCCTGGTGACGGGAGCGGACACGCCGTAGCCGGATTGTCGCGTACTGTCCGCGTTTTCCCGGGAGCGATGGGTACTCATACATCTGTTGATCGTCACGCAGAGTAGAGAACCTATGTCCCTGGGTGACCAGACTGGTGTATCGTCCGGACAGGGGCTGCGCCACTGACCGAACGGCGCGGGGGACGACCAACGCAGATGTGAGGGGGGCGGCGCGCGATGCACGGCCTATGGACGAGCGATCCGACGCGGCGGAACCGCCGGCGGGGGCGCTGGCGTGCGGTCGCGCACAGCCGCGGCCGGATCACCGGCCGCCCCACCCGGCCTCTCGGCCCGCACAGCCGCCCCCACCCGCTGCCCCGCAGACAGGGCGGCCGAAGGAGGCATGCCACGGTGCCCCGGGCTCCACGGGGTTCGGGGGCGCGGACCGGGAGGAGCCGGTGAGCGCGCCGACCCCCACACCCACGCTCGAAGGCGCGGCGCTCAGGCCGCACTCCCCGCCGGGAGCGCTGCTGCCCCGCCCGCCCGGTGACGGGCCCCGGCGCGGCCTGGTCCCGCAGCTCGTCCTCGCCCTCGTCTGCGCGGCCTACGCCGTCGGGGCCGCATGCGGCTGGGGCTCGGACCGACTCGCCCTGGCCATGGGGGACTTCGGACTGAGCGCCGCGGCGGCCGCCGCCGCGGTCTCCTGCTTCGTCTACGCGCGCGGCCGCCGCACCCGGTTCCGGCCCGCCTGGCTGCTGTTCGGCATCTCCTCGGCCATGGCGGCCCTGGGCAACTTCGTCTGGGGCTGGTACGAGGTCGTCCTGGGCGAGCCCGTGCCCAGCCCCAGCTACGCCGACCTGTTCTTCCTGTGCTTCGCGCCGCCCGCCATCGTGGGCCTGCTGGTGTTCGCCAAGCGGCCCGTCACCAAGGCGGGCTGGGTCTGCCTCGCCCTCGACGCCTGGCTGATCGGCGGCTCGCTGCTCACCCTGGCGTGGAGCCTGGCCCTCGCCCAGGCCGCCCAGAAGGGCGGGCCGGACGTGGCGCACACGGCGCTCTCGCTGGCCTACCCGCTGCTCGACATCGCCCTGATCAGCATGGTGCTGGCGCTGCACTTCAGACGGTCGGCGGTCAACCGCTCCGCGGTCAACACCGCGATCGGCGCCCTGGCGCTCACCGTGCTCTGCGACGCCTTGTTCACCTCGCCGCTGCTGCACGAGGACTACCGCTCGGGGCAGCTGCTCGACGCCGGCTGGTTCGCGGGCTCGCTGCTGCTGGCGCACGCGCCGTGGACCGCGCCCCGCGACGGCGGCCGGCCCGAGGAGGAGCAGCACACTCGCGTGGTGCGCGAGCACGTGCCCGGCCAGCGCAGCGGGCCGCACCCCCAGCCGCCCGCGCCCGCTGGCGAGCTGCGCTATCCGACCGCCCGGCCCATCGCGGGCTCACTGGCCGCCCTCACGCCGTACCTGGCCGCGGCCGTGTGCACGCTGGGCATCCTCTACAACGTCCTCAACGGCCGCAGCGTCGACCGCGTGGTCCTGCTCACCGGCGGCACCGTGGTGCTCGCCCTCGTGGTGCGCCAGGGCATCATGCTGCTCGACAACATCACCCTCACCCAGGAACTGGCCCAGGCGGAGAACCACTTCCGCTCGCTGGTGCAGGGCTCCAGCGACGTCATCATGATCGCCGCACCCAACGGCGTGCTGCGCTATGTCTCCCCGGCCGCCGCCGGGGTGTACGGCCGGCCCGCCGAGGAGCTGGTGGGCAGCGAACTGGCCAGCCTGATCCACCCCGAGGACCTGGGGTGCGTGGTGCACGAGGTGCGGCGCTTCCTCGCCGCCAGCCCCGTCGACGAGCCGACCACACGCATCGAGTGCCGCTTCCGCTCCGGCGACGGCGGCTGGCTCAATGTGGAGTCGACGGTCAACCGCCATCACGGCGGCCTGATCTTCAACAGCCGGGACGTCACCGAGCGGGTGCGCCTCCAGGCGCAGCTGCAGCACAACGCCGAGCACGACCCGCTCACCGACCTGCCCAACCGCGCGCTGTTCACCAAGCGCGTCCAGCAGGCCCTCTCCGGCCGCCGTGCCTCCGACCGGGGCGCCGCCCTCAGAGGGACGGCCGTGCTCTTCATCGACCTCGACGGCTTCAAGGCCGTGAACGACACCATCGGCCACCAGGCCGGGGACGAACTGCTCGTCCAGGCCGCCCGCAGACTCAAGGAGGCCGTCCGCAAGGGCGACACCGCCTCCCGGCTGGGCGGCGACGAGTTCGCGGCCCTGATCGTCGGCGACGGCGCCCGCGACCGGGACGCCCGCGAGGGCCACATCCTGGAGCTCGCCGACCGCCTCAGAGCCACCCTCTCCCAGCCCTACGTCATCGACGGCAACGATGTCCGCGTCAACGCCTCCATCGGCGTCGCCTTCGCCGAACCGGGCCTGGGCGCGGGGGAGTTGCTGCGCAACGCCGACCTGGCGATGTACCGGGCCAAGGCGGCGGGCAAGGGCCGGGTGGAGCTGTACCGGCCGCAGATGCAGCAGGACGTGGTGCGCAGGGCGGAGCTGGCCACCCGGCTGCGCTCCGCGCTGCACGACGGCGAGTTCGCCCTGCTGCACCAGCCGGTGGTGTGCCTGGAGGACGGCCGGATCACCTCGGTGAGCGCCCAGGCGCGCTGGAGATCCTCGCAGGGCGTGCTGTTCACCCCGGCGGAGTTCCTGCGGGTCGCCGAGGACACCGAGAAGACCGCCGAGCTGGGGCGCTGGGTGCTCCAGGAGGCCGTCGAGCAGGCCGCGGAGCGCCAGGCCACCGGAGTGGCCGTGCCCGTGGCGGTACGGATCGGCGCGCGGCGGCTGCTGGACCGGTCGCTGCCGCTCGGCTCGATCGAGGCGCTGCTGACCCGCCACGGGCTGCCGCCCGGCTCGCTGATCATCGAGCTGGCCGACACCGACCCGAGCGTCTGCTTCGACGAGCTGGAGCGCCGTCTGAACGCCCTCAAGCGGGTCGGCGTGCGGATCGCCCTGGACGGCTTCGGCGGCGGCTGCGCGGCGATCACCGCCCTCAGACGGCTCCCGGTCGACATACTGAAGCTCGACCGCGGACTGATCGACGGCGTGGTGGAGTCGGCCCGGCTGCACAAGATCACCAGCGGGCTGCTGCGGATCGCCGGGGACCTCGGGCTGCAGTCGGTGGCCGACGGGCTGGATCTGCCCGAGCAGGTGGCCGCGCTGCGCGCGATGGGCTGCACGCACGGGCAGGGCATGGCCTTCTCCGGGCCGCTGGACGAGTACCGGCTGCGCCGGGCGCTCACCACCGGCCACTACCCCGTGCCGCACGAGCCGGCCGAGCCCGCCCTCGCCGGCGGTGCCCACGCCGGGGTGTACTCCGCGGGGGTGAGTGCCGTGCTCAGGACGGGGACGACGCTCCGTTCACATAATGAGACTCCCGTCCCACCCACTTGACACCGGGCGTGTGGCGGGTGGAGGGTCAGTGCCATGCGCACCCGAATTCTCGTACTTGGACAGCGCGTCGGCTGACGCCGAGCCACCACCGCTCGGCGACCCGCACCCGGCGCGCTCCCCTCGCTTGCCTTTTGGCACGAGGGGTTTTTTGTTGCACCAGCACCTGTCGCACAGCCCGCGTACACCACGCAAACCTCGCAAAAACCCTCAGCATCGAGAAGAGAATGCCGATGACCGAGCAGGCCACCGGGGCCCATCACCCGCAGCCGCGGCCCCGATCCGGAGGACAGCAGTCCGCCCCCGTCGAGCACCTCACGGGCGCGCAGTCCCTCATCCGCTCTCTCGAGGAGGTCGGGGCCGACACGGTATTCGGCATCCCCGGCGGTGCGATCCTTCCGGCGTACGACCCGCTGATGGACTCCACCAAGGTGCGCCACGTCCTGGTCCGCCACGAGCAGGGCGCCGGCCACGCCGCCACCGGCTACGCGCAGGCCACCGGCAAGGTCGGCGTCTGCATGGCGACCTCAGGGCCCGGCGCCACCAACCTGGTCACCCCGATCGCCGACGCGCACATGGACTCCGTCCCGCTGGTCGCGATCACCGGCCAGGTCGCCTCCCGGGCGATCGGCACGGACGCCTTCCAGGAGGCGGACATCGTCGGCATCACCATGCCGATCACCAAGCACAACTACCTCGTCACCAAGGCCGAGGACATCCCGCGGGTCATCGCGCAGGCGTTCCACATCGCCTCCACCGGCCGCCCCGGCCCGGTGCTGGTCGACATCGCCAAGGACGCCCTCCAGGCGCAGACCACCTTCTCCTGGCCGCCGGTCATGGACCTGCCCGGCTACCGGCCCGTCACCAAGCCGCACGCCAAGCAGATCCGCGAGGCCGCCCGGCTGATCACCTCCGCCAAGCGCCCCGTGCTCTACGTCGGCGGCGGAGTGGTCAAGGCCGGCGCCACCGCCGAGCTGAAGGTCCTCGCAGAACTCACCGGAGCGCCCGTCACCACCACCCTGATGGCGCTCGGCGCATTCCCCGACAGCCACCCGCTGCACGTGGGAATGCCGGGCATGCACGGTTCGGTCACCGCCGTCACCGCGCTGCAGAAGGCCGACCTGATCGTCGCCCTCGGAGCCCGCTTCGACGACCGCGTCACCGGCAAGCTGGACAGCTTCGCCCCCTACGCCAAGGTCGTCCACGCCGACATCGACCCGGCGGAGATCGGCAAGAACCGCGCCGCCGACGTGCCGATCGTCGGTGACGCCCGCGAGGTCATCGCCGACCTGGTCCAGGCCGTGCAGAAGGAGCACGCCGAGGGCCGCAAGGGCGACTACACCGCCTGGTGGAACGACCTCAACCGCTGGCGCGAGACCTACCCGCTCGGCTACGACCAGCCCGAGGACGGCTCGCTGTCCCCGCAGCAGGTCATCGAGCGCATCGGCCAGCTCGCCCCGGAGGGCACGATCTTCGCCGCGGGCGTCGGCCAGCACCAGATGTGGGCCGCGCACTTCATCCAGTACGACAAGCCCGCCAGCTGGCTGAACTCCGGCGGCGCCGGAACCATGGGCTACGCCGTCCCCGCCGCCATGGGCGCCAAGGCCGGCGCCCCCGACCGCACCGTCTGGGCGATCGACGGCGACGGCTGCTTCCAGATGACCAACCAGGAGCTCACCACCTGCGCCCTGAACAACATCCCGATCAAGGTCGCCGTCATCAACAACGGCGCCCTCGGGATGGTCCGCCAGTGGCAGACCCTCTTCTACAACCAGCGGTACTCCAACACGGTCCTGCACTCCGGCCCGGACGACATCAACCCGGACGCCCGCGGCACCCGGGTCCCGGACTTCGTGAAGCTGTCGGAGGCCATGGGCTGCTACGCGATCCGCTGCGAGAACCCGGCCGACCTGGACAAGGTCATCGAGGAGGCCAACTCGGTCAACGACCGCCCGGTCGTCGTGGACTTCATCGTCCACGAGGACGCCATGGTGTGGCCGATGGTCGCCGCCGGCACCTCCAACGACGAGATCATGGCCGCCAGGGACGTCCGCCCGGACTTCGGCGACAACGAAGACGACTGAGCGAGGAAGAGCCACACACCATGTCCAAGCACACGCTCTCCGTCCTGGTGGAGAACACGCCCGGCATCCTCGCCCGGATCGCCGCCCTGTTCTCCCGCCGCGGCTTCAACATCGACTCGCTCGCCGTCGGTGTCACCGAGCACCCGGAGATCTCCCGTATCACCATCGTGGTGAACGTCGAGGACCTGCCGCTGGAGCAGGTCACCAAGCAGCTCAACAAGCTCGTCAACGTGCTGAAGATCGTCGAGCTCGAGCCCGGGCAGGCGGTTCAGCGCGAACTCGTTCTGGTGAAGGTGCGCGCCGACAACGAGACGCGCTCCCAGATCGTCGAGATCGTCCAGCTGTTCCGCGCCAAGACCGTGGACGTCTCCCCGGAGGCGGTCACCATCGAGGCCACCGGAAGCGGCGACAAGCTGTCCGCGATGCTCAAGATGCTGGAACCGTACGGCATCAAGGAGCTCGTCCAGTCCGGCACCATCGCGATCGGCCGCGGCGCCCGGTCCATCACCGACCGCTCGCTGCGCGCCCTCGACCGCAGCGCCTGACCCCCGCAGCGGGCGGCCCGCCAAACGCCGCGGGCCGCCCGTATGCCGAGACCCCGAGACTTTTCGCCCCCTCACCGTCATACGGTGGGACGCACCATCCGCACTCAAGGAGAGAACCCAAAGTGGCCGAGCTGTTCTACGACGCCGACGCCGACCTGTCCATCATCCAGGGCCGCAAGGTCGCGGTCATCGGTTACGGCAGCCAGGGCCACGCCCACGCCCTGTCGCTGCGCGACTCCGGCGTCGACGTGCGCGTCGGTCTGCACGAGGGCTCCAAGTCCAAGGTCAAGGCCGAGGAGCAGGGCCTGCGCGTGGTGACCCCGTCCGAGGCAGCCGCCGAGGCCGACGTCATCATGATCCTGGTCCCGGACCCGATCCAGGCCCAGGTCTACGAGGAGCACATCGCCCCCAACCTGAAGGACGGCGACGCGCTCTTCTTCGGTCACGGCTTCAACATCCGCTTCGGCTTCATCAAGCCCCCGGCCGGCGTCGACGTCTGCATGGTCGCCCCCAAGGGCCCGGGCCATCTGGTCCGCCGCCAGTACGAGGAGGGCCGCGGCGTCCCCTGCATCGCCGCCGTCGAGCAGGACGCCTCCGGAGGCGCCTTCGCGCTCGCCCTGTCCTACGCCAAGGGCATCGGCGGCACCCGCGCCGGCGTCATCAAGACCACCTTCACCGAGGAGACCGAGACCGACCTGTTCGGTGAGCAGGCGGTGCTCTGCGGCGGTACGGCCGCGCTGGTCAAGGCGGGCTTCGAGACCCTCACCGAGGCCGGCTACCAGCCGGAGATCGCCTACTTCGAGTGCCTGCACGAGCTGAAGCTGATCGTGGACCTCATGTACGAGGGCGGCCTGGAGAAGATGCGCTGGTCGATCTCCGAGACCGCCGAGTGGGGCGACTACGTCACCGGCCCGCGGATCATCACCGACGCCACCAAGGCCGAGATGAAGAAGGTCCTCGCCGAGATCCAGGACGGCTCCTTCGCCCGCAACTGGATGGAGGAGTACCACGGCGGTCTGAAGAAGTACAACGAGTACAAGAAGCAGGACTCCGAGCACCTGCTGGAGACCACCGGCAAGGAGCTCCGCAAGCTGATGAGCTGGGTGAACGAGGACGCCTGATCGTCCACTTCCCGTGGCGGCGCACCCGAGGCAGGGGCGCCGCCGCGGGCTGCGCCCGGACCCTTCCGGAACGGAGCATCTCGTCCGGGTGATCCTTCCGAAGCGGCGTAAGACGAGCCCCTCGGCGCCACTACACTGCTGCATTAATACGCGTCAGGCCCACAGCGTCGTGCGTCTTCCACGCGGCAAGCATCCCTCCACCGCCAGCGGCCGTCGGGACGGCCGTCCGCATTGGACTTGTGAGGACTCACGTGAGCTCGAAACCCGTCGTACTCATTGCTGAAGAGCTGTCGCCCGCCACCGTCGACGCGCTGGGGCCGGACTTCGAGATCCGCCACTGCAACGGAGCCGACCGCGCGGAGCTGCTCCCGGCCATCGCCGACGTGGACGCGATCCTGATCCGCTCGGCCACCAAGGTCGACGCGGAGGCGATCGCCGCGGCGAACAAGCTCAAGGTCGTCGCCCGCGCCGGCGTCGGCCTGGACAACGTCGACGTCTCCGCCGCCACCAAGGCCGGCGTGATGGTCGTCAACGCCCCCACCTCCAACATCGTGACGGCCGCGGAACTCGCCTGCGGTCTGATCATCGCCACCGCGCGCAACATCCCGCAGGCCAACGCCGCGCTGAAGAACGGCGAGTGGAAGCGGAGCAAGTACACGGGCGTCGAGCTCGCCGAGAAGACCCTCGGTGTCGTGGGTCTGGGGCGGATCGGCGCCCTCGTCGCACAGCGGATGAGCGCCTTCGGCATGAAGGTCGTCGCCTACGACCCCTATGTGCAGCCCGCGCGGGCCGCGCAGATGGGCGTCAAGGTGCTGTCCCTGGACGAGCTGCTCGAGGTCTCCGACTTCATCACCGTCCACCTGCCGAAGACCCCCGAGACCATCGGCCTCATCGGCGAGGAGGCGCTGCGCAAGGTCAAGCCGAGCGTGCGCATCATCAACGCCGCCCGCGGCGGCATCGTCGACGAGCAGGCGCTGTACTCGGCGCTCAAGGAGGGCCGGGTCGCCGGCGCCGGCCTCGACGTGTACGCCAAGGAGCCCTGCACCGACTCCCCGCTGTTCGAGTTCGACCAGGTGGTGTGCACCCCGCACCTCGGTGCCTCCACGGACGAGGCGCAGGAGAAGGCCGGTATCGCCGTCGCCCGCTCGGTGCGGCTCGCCCTCGCCGGTGAGCTGGTCCCGGACGCGGTGAACGTCCAGGGCGGTGTCATCGCCGAGGACGTCAAGCCGGGCCTGCCGCTCGCCGAGCGGCTCGGCCGGATCTTCACCGCGCTCGCGGGCGAGGTGGCCGTGCGGCTGGACGTCGAGGTGTACGGCGAGATCACCCAGCACGATGTGAAGGTGCTGGAGCTGTCCGCGCTCAAGGGCGTCTTCGAGGACGTCGTCGACGAGACGGTCTCCTACGTCAACGCGCCGCTGTTCGCGCAGGAGCGCGGTGTCGAGGTGCGGCTGACCACCAGCTCGGAGTCGGCCGACCACCGCAATGTGGTCACCGTGCGGGGCACGCTGGCCGACGGCGAGGAGATCTCGGTCTCCGGCACGCTGGCCGGGCCCAAGCACATCCAGAAGATCGTGGCGGTCGGCGAGTACGACGTCGACCTCGCGCTGGCCGACCACATGGTGGTGCTGCGGTACGAGGACCGGCCGGGTGTCGTCGGCACGGTGGGCCGCATCCTCGGCGAGGCGGGGCTGAACATCGCCGGTATGCAGGTCTCCCGGTCGACGGTCGGCGGTGAGGCGCTGGCGGTGCTGACGGTGGACGACACGGTGCCGGCGCCGGTGCTGAGCGAGGTTGCCTCGGAGATCGGGGCTACGTCGGCTCGGTCCGTGAATCTGGTCTAGGACCACGCGAGCGCCGGGTGAGTCCGAGTCGTTGCTCGACTCGCCCGGCGCTTTGCTGTGCTCAGTCGGCGATCCCGACGAGACCGCGGACACCGTGGGCGCCTTCTACGTCACCCTGATGACGGGCCTGATCGCCCAGTGGTCCTTCGACCCGGACTCCGCGCCGGAGGGCGGGCAGCTGGCCGCGGGCCTGCGCCGGGTGGTCGAGGCGGCCGGCGCTACAGGCGGTGCGCCTTGAGCGCCATGTGCAGCAGCAGGCGGTCCTCGCCGTCGTCCAGGTCCAGGCCGGTGAGCTGCTCGATGCGGGACAGGCGGTAGTACAGGGTCTGGCGGTGGATGCCCAGCTCGGCGGCGGTGCGGCCGGCCTGTCCGGCGCAGTCGAGATACACCTCGGCGGTGTGCGCCAGCTCGTAGTGGGCGGGGGAGAGCAGCGGGGTGACGGCGGGGTCGTGGGCCGCCTGCGGCGGCAGCGCGGTCAGCAGCCGGAAGGGGCCGATCGAGGCCCACTCGGTGACCGGGCCCAGCCGGGGCTCGGCCAGCGCCGCCCGGGCGGCCGCCGAGGCCTCCGTCCAGGCCGTGCCCAGCTCGGCGAGACCCGCGCGGGGCGGGGCGATCCCGGCCGCCGGGGTTCCCTTGGCGCCCGGGGTGCCGCTCTGCCGGGCCCGCTCCAGCAGCCGCGTGGCGGCGGTGCGCGCCGGGGCCAGCACATCGCTCGACCGCAGCCGCAGCAGCAGCGCCAGGGAGAGGGCGGTCGCGCCCCACGGCAGGGTGCACAGCGCCGTCGCACCCGGGATCGTGCGCACCGACGGGGCGTCGTCGGGGTCCGCCGAGGGCCAGGGGGCGACGCACAGCACCGTGTGCAGGCCCTCCCCGCGGGGGCCCAGCGCCGTGTGCAGCTCGGCGACCGCCATGTCGCGCTGCCAGCCGCGCTCCGCGGTGAGCACCGCCCGCAGCTCGCGGGTCAGGTCGGCGCCGTGCTGGGCCTCGTCCGCGAGCAGCGCGCCGATCCGGGCGGTCACCTCCATCGCCGACGCGAGCTGCCGCTCGGTCGGGCCGGGGTCGTAGTCCAGCAGCCACACATAGCCGTGCACCACACCCCGATGGCGTACCGGGAGGCAGATGCGTCCCCGGTGCACGCCCGCCTCCGGGGTGCGCGGGATGCGGACCGGGCCGGTCGCGCGGGCGATGCCGAAGGACTCGAACCAGGCGCGCACCGCGGGCGTCGAACGCCGGGTCAGGATCGAGCGGGTGCGCACCGGGTCCAGCGCGGACGGATCGAGGTCGCCCTCGTCGTCGTACGCGCCGAAGGCGATCAGCTCGAAGTCGCGGTTCTCCAGCGTCGCCGGAGCGCCGAGCAGCTGGGAGATCTCGTCCACCAGCTCCTGGTAGTCACCCCTGTATTCGGACGTCACCCGGGCATTCTCCCGCAGAATCCCGGGGCCTTCATACATCTGTCTGAGATCTGCGGCACGGATGCGTGACAGCTGTCGATGGCCCACGATCGGAGTCATCCTTAGGTTTCACGGTGGTTCTCCGTGCCGTCCCCGGGCCGTCGGGTGGCGGCCATCGACAGTTGTGGAGGTGCCCCGTGCTGGGTCCCGTGATTCTCGCCGCGTCGCGCAGCGACCGGATGCGACGCCTGATCTCGGCGGCCCCGGTGACCAAGCAGGTCGTCGACCGTTTCATCCCCGGCGAGACCGTCGACGACATCCTGCCGATCGTCCAGGAGCTCACCGGCAAGGGCCTGGAAGTGACCCTCGACGTCGTCGGCGAGGACATCACGACGCCCGAGCAGGCCGCCGCCGCCCGCGACGCCTACCTGGAGCTGATCGACCGGCTCAAGCCGCTGGAGCTCGGCACCCGGGCGGAGATGTCGGTGAAGCTGTCGATGTTCGGGCAGTCCCTCCCGTCGCCCACCACCGCCCTCGACGGAGGACCCTCCGGGTCCGCCCCCGCATTTCCCGCCGGTCACGAGCTGGCACTCGCCAACGTCCGCCCCGTCGTCGAGGCAGCCGCCGAGATCGGCACCACGGTCACCCTCGACGCCGAGGACCACACCACCCTGGACTCGATGTTCGCCATCCACGAGGAGCTGCGGAAGGACTTCCCGCAGACCGGCTGCGTCATCCAGTCCTACCTCTACCGCACCGAACAGGACGCGCGCCGCCTCGCCGCGAACGGCTCTCGCGTACGGTTGGTGAAGGGCGCCTACAAGGAGCCCGCCGAGGTCGCCTATCAGCAGAAGCACGAGATCGACAAGGCGTACGTACGCATCCTCCGGACGCTGATGGAGGGCGAGGGCTACCCGATGATCGGGTCCCACGACCCGCGCCTGATCACCATCGCCCAGGAACTCGCCCGCCGCGCCGGGCGAAAGCCCGGCGAGTACGAGTTCCAGATGCTCTACGGCATCCGCAGCGACGAGCACCTGCGCCTGGCCGCCGAGGGCCACCGCATGCGCGTCTACACGGCCTACGGCACCGACTGGTACGGCTACTTCATGCGCCGCCTGGCGGAGAAGCCGGCGAACCTGCGCTTCTTCGTCCGGTCGATGGTCAGCAAGGGCTGAGCCCGAACACCCGCTCAAGTCAAGGAGTTACGGAACCCATGGACGCTGTGACCCAGGTCCCCACCCCCGTCAACGAGCCGGTGCACGGCTACGCCCCCGGCTCGCCCGAGCGCGCCCGGCTGGAGGCCAGGCTCAAGGAGCTCGCCGAGAACCCCAGGGACCTCCCCTGCACCATCGGCGGTGAGAAGCGCCTCGGCGGCGGCGAGCCGTTCGAGGTGGTGCAGCCGCACAACCACAAGGCCGTCCTCGGCACCTTCCGCCACGCCACCCAGGCGGACGCCAAGGACGCCATCGACGCGGCGCTCGCCGCCGCGCCGGCCTGGCGTGCCATGTCCTTCGACGACCGCGCGGCGATCATCCTGCGCGCCGCCGAGCTGCTGGCCGGCCCCTGGCGCGAGACCATCGCCGCCGCCACCATGCTCGGGCAGTCCAAGACCGTCCAGCAGGCCGAGATCGACACCCCCTGCGAGCTGGTCGACTTCTGGCGCTTCAACGTGCACTACGCCCGGCAGATCCTCGCCGAGCAGCCCCCGGCCAACTCCCCGGGCGTGTGGAACCGCCTCGACCACCGTCCGCTCGAGGGCTTCGTCTACGCCATCACGCCGTTCAACTTCAGCGCCATCGCGGGCAACCTGCCCACCGCGCCCGCGCTGATGGGCAACGTCGTGGTGTGGAAGCCCGCCCCGACGCAGACCCTGGCCGCCGTGCTGCTCATGGAGCTGCTGGAGGAGGCCGGTCTGCCCAAGGGTGTCATCAACCTGCTCACCGGTGACGGCATCGAGGTCTCCAAGGTCGCCCTGGAGCACCGCGACCTCGCCGGCATCCACTTCACCGGCTCCACCAAGACCTTCCAGTACCTGTGGAAGACGGTCGGCAACAACATCGAGAAGTACCGCTCCTACCCGCGCCTGGTCGGCGAGACCGGCGGCAAGGACTTCGTCGTCGCCCACCCGAGCGCCGACCGCGCCGTGCTGAAGACCGCGCTGACCCGCGGTGCCTTCGAGTACCAGGGCCAGAAGTGCTCGGCCACCTCGCGGGCCTACATCCCGGCCTCCATCTGGAACTCCGGCTTCAAGGAGGAGTTCGCGGCCGAGGTCGACGGCATCGCCATGGGTGACGTCAGCGACCTGTCCAACTTCATCGGCGCCGTCATCGACGAGCGGGCCTTCGCCAAGAACAAGGCCGCCATCGACCGCGCCAAGGAGGACCCCACCTGCACCATCGTGGCGGGCGGCACCTACGACGACTCGGTCGGCTACTTCGTCCGCCCGACCGTCATCGAGTGCACCGACCCGGAGAACGAGGTCTTCCGCACCGAGTACTTCGGCCCGATCCTCGCCGTGTACGTCTACGAGGACGACAAGTACGACGAGATGCTGACGCAGATGGAGTCGGTCTCCGACTACGCGCTCACCGGCTCGGTCATCGCGGGCGACCGCGCTGCCGCGGCCTACACCATGGAGAAGCTGCGCTACGCGGCCGGCAACTTCTACATCAACGACAAGTCCACCGGCGCCGTGGTCGGCCAGCAGCCCTTCGGCGGTGGCCGCGCCTCCGGCACCAACGACAAGGCGGGCGCCCCGCAGAACCTGATGCGCTGGACGCTGACCCGCGCCATCAAGGAGACGCTGGTCCCGCCGACCGACTACACCTACCCGCACATGGGCTGACGGCCGCACATGGGCTGACGCCTTCCATCCCGGACGGGCCAGGTCTCCCCCCGGACCTGGCCCGTCCGCCCCTTCGGACCCGGCCGCGCGCCGGGTCCGTTCGTCTGCCCGGGACCGGGCACGCGTCGTCTGTCCGGGGCCTCGCACGCGTCCGCGCCGTCCGCTTGTCCGGATCCCTCCGCCCGTCCGCTCGGAAACGGATCACCGGTCCGATACTGGCCGCATGACCGTCTGGCTGCGCACCGCCCACACCGCCGACCTCGCCCCCGCCGAACTCGACGGGGTGCGGTCCCTGTTGACCGACGCCTTCGACGGCGACCTCGGCGAGGAGGACTGGGAGCACGCGCTGGGCGGCATGCATGTGCTGGCGCACGACGAGTCCGGCCTCGCCGCTCACGGCTCCGTCGTGATGCGGCGGGTGCGGCACCGGGAGCGGTGGCTGCGCGTCGGGTACGTCGAGGCCGTGGGGGTGCGCCGGGACGTGCGGCGGACCGGGCTCGGTGGCCGGGTGATGGCGGAGCTGGAGCGGATCGTCGACCGGGCGTACGACGCCGGGATGCTCTCCGCCAGCGACGAGGGCGCCCTGCTGTACCGGGCGCGCGGCTGGCGGTTGTGGAGCGGGCGGATCTTCGGGCTCGGCCCCGAGGGGGTGGTCCGGCTGGCCGAGGAGGAGGGCTGCACCTTCGTCCGGCCCGCGCTCGCGGGCCCGCTCGACCCCGCCCACGAGTTGGTGTTCGACTGGCGCGACGGCGACGTGCTCTGAGCATTTGCGCAGGTCAGGGGCGTGTGAGGCACCCCACTGTCTCAGATAGTAGGAAGTCCGACTAATTGTGGAGACAGAAGCGGGGCGCTCCTCTAGCTTTGTAGAAGCCGAACGTCTCGCTCGATCAAGCGATGGCGGTCCGGGCCGGACCCCGTGCAGGCAACCCCTGCGGTCCCCTTGGCCCACCGCCCCTTCCGGCGTCTCGAACCTCTGTTTTCCGCATTCCATGCACTCCGCCTGTGCTTTGCGCTTTCGAAGGAGTCGATCCCTCATGGCCGAGACGACCGTCCGCCGCCGCGTCCGCCACACCCGCTCCTCCAGCGAGTCCGACCGCCAGAACGCCGCCGCCGCGCTGCAGCGCGCCCTCGACCGCCGCGACAACGGGGGCTCCACGGGCCACTGACACATGCATGTCCGCATGGCGGACATGCAATGTCATCACGTGGGACGAGGAGTAGGGTGCCCGCATGTCTCGCAGCATCGATCTCGCAGTGATCCCCGGTGACGGCATCGGCCAGGAGGTAGTGGCCGAAGGCCTGAAGGTCCTCTCCGCCGTCCTCCCGCAGGATGTGAAGCTGGAGACCAAGGAGTACGACTTCGGCGCCCGCCGCTACCACGCCACCGGCGACACCCTCACCGACGCCGACCTGGAGCAGCTCAAGCAGCACGACGCCATTCTGCTCGGCGCCATCGGCGACCCCAGCGTCCCCTCCGGCGTCCTCGAGCGCGGCTTCCTGCTCAAGCTCCGCTTCGCCTTCGACCACCACGTCAACCTGCGCCCGTCCAAGCTCCTCCCGGGCGTGGCCACCCCGCTCGCCGGGCAGCCCGAGATCGACTTCATCGTCGTCCGCGAGGGCACCGAGGGCCCCTACACGGGCAACGGCGGCACCATCCGCAAGGGCACCCCGCACGAGGTCGCCACCGAGGTCTCCGTCAACACCGCCTTCGGTGTCGAGCGCGTGGTCCGCGACGCCTTCGAGCGCGCCCAGGCCCGCCCGCGCAAGAAGCTCACCCTGGTCCACAAGAACAACGTGCTGACCTTCGCCGGCCACCTGTGGACCAACATCTTCAACAAGGTGGCCGAGGAGTACCCGGAGGTCACCACCGACTACATCCACGTCGACGCCGCGACGATCTACCTCGTCACCGACCCCGGCCGCTTCGACGTGATCGTCACCGACAACCTCTTCGGCGACATCATCACCGACCTCGCCGCGGCCGTCTCCGGCGGCATCGGCGTCGCGGCCTCCGGCAACATCAACCCCAGCCGCGAGTTCCCGTCCATGTTCGAGCCGGTGCACGGCTCGGCCCCGGACATCGCCGGCCAGGGCAAGGCCGACCCCACCGCCACGGTCCTGTCCGTCGCCCTGCTGCTGCGCCACCTCGGCTACGACACCGAGGCCGACCGCATCGAGCAGGCCGTCTCCGCCGACCTCGCGGAGCGCGGCGCCCTGCCCGCCCGCAGCACCTCCGAGATCGGCGACGCGCTCGCCGTACGCGTAGCGGGCTGACCGGCGCGCGTTCGACTTCCCTCCGTAAGGCGAAGCCGCCGGGACGCACCCGGCGGCTTTCGCCTGCCCGAGCCGGGTGCCACCATTCGACCACCGGGCCGCATTCCCCCGTTCCGCCCGCGAGCGCCCCCGGGCGATAATCGAACGCGGAGCCGCGGAATGAGGGAATGCTCGGACGTCCTAGCATCGGCCACCGGCCGTGGGGGCGTGTGCGCGGCCCGTCACTACAACTCGGTGAAGGACAACCACTCATGACGACGCCCACGATCGAGCTCAAGCCCTCCGCCCACCCGCTCTCGGACGCGGAGCGGGAGGCGATCCTGGCCAACCCGGGATTCGGCCGCCACTTCACCGACCACATGGTGACGATCAAGTGGACCGAGGGGCGCGGCTGGCACGACGGCCAGCTCGTCCCCTACGCGCCGATCCAGCTCGACCCGGCGACCACCGTGCTGCACTACGCGCAGGAGATCTTCGAGGGGCTCAAGGCCTACCGCCAGCCCGACGGCTCGGTCGCCACCTTCCGGCCCGACCAGAACGCCAAGCGCTTCCAGCGGTCCGCGCGGCGGCTCGCCATGCCGGAGCTGCCGGTCGAGACGTTCATCGAGGCGTGCGACGCGCTGGTGAAGCAGGACAAGGCGTGGGTGCCGGCGCACGGCGGCGAGGAGTCGCTCTACCTGCGCCCGTTCATGATCGCCACCGAGGTGGGGCTCGGGGTGAAGCCGGCCAACGAGTACCTGTTCCTGGTGATCGCCTCGCCGGCCGGGGCGTACTTCCCCGGCGGTGTGAAGCCGGTCTCCATCTGGGTGTCCGAGAACCGGGTGCGGGCCGTGCCGGGCGGCATGGGTGCGGCCAAGACGGGCGGCAACTACGCGGCGTCGCTGCTCGCGCAGGCGGAGGCGGCGGCCAAGGGCTGCGACCAGGTGTGCTACCTCGACGCGGTGGAGCACAAGTGGGTCGAGGAGCTCGGCGGTATGAACCTGTACTTCGTGTACGGGGACAAGATCGTCACGCCCACGCTGACCGGCTCGATCCTGGAGGGCGTCACGCGTGACTCGCTGCTCACCGTGGCCCGGGACCTCGGCTACGAGGCGGTCGAGGAGCGGGTGTCCGTGGAGCAGTGGCAGCGGGACTCGGAGAACGGGAGCCTGACGGAGGTGTTCGCCTGCGGTACGGCGGCGGTGATCACCCCGGTCGGGACGGTCAAGCGGGCCGGGGCCGAGTGGCAGCAGTCGGGCGGGGAGCCGGGTGAGGTGACCCTGCGGCTGCGGAGCGCGCTGCTGGATATTCAGCGGGGGACGGCTGAGGACAAGCACGGGTGGATGCATCCGCTGGGCTGAGCGGCGTTGCTGGGGGCTCCGCCCCCAGACCCCCGGTTCCTGTGCCCACCCCGCCACCCGACTCGGTGGGTGGCGGGGTGGGCGTTCGGGTTTCTGAGTACTTCGTCGGTGGTGTCAGCTGACGAGCTGGTCGGCCGGTACCGGTTCCGTCGGTCGGGGAGTCGCCGGGCGGGACGAGGTCGTCAGGAGGTACGTCAGGCCGCCGGTGAGGGCGGAGAGGACGAAGCTGCAGTCGACGCCGCCGGTGAGTGGCAGCAGCGGGCCCTTGTAGGACGGCAGGGACACGGACAGGACGCCGACGAGCGCACCCGTCGCCCAGGAGAACGTGGCCGCCCGCGACGGTCGCCGCCGCGAGCAGGCCGTAGACCACGGCGTACGAGGTGTCACCGGCCGGCATCCCGGACATGCGGCCGAGCACCGCCACCATCACATCGCCTCCGATCCACACCGTCAGCGCGGTGTAGCCGAGGGCCAGCAGAAGACCCACGACCGAGCCCACCAGCCGGCCGCGCACCCCGAACTGGGCGCCGGAGGAGGTGGACAGGTTGGTCGCGGTACGCAGGGAGATCAGCGCCAGGGGCGCCGTGAGCAGGGTGCCCACCACCGTGCCCGCCACCACCGAGCTGACCGAGGCCCACCAGCCGAGACCGAAGGACGGCGGGAGCCAGCCGAAGACGATCACGCCCAGGCAGAGGTTGGAGCCCAGCAGGATCGACACCAGATCGCGCGGCCCGCTGGTGCGTTCCTCCTCGGGGATGGTGTCGACCCCGCGCTGTTCCATCGGCATGGCTGGTCTCCTTCGCCGGTCGCCGCACTGCCGCGGCAGGATGTTTGAGCGACGCTCAATGTGACCCCTGCCTTGGCTCCGCGTCAATGGTTGGAAAGCTGAAAACTTAGGTTTAGAGTGTCGCTCAAATTTGTGGAGCAGGGAGGTGCGCCGTCGTGCGACTGACACCCACCGAGCGGGACCGGCTGCTGCTGTTCTCGGCCGCCGAGCTCGCACGGGCCCGCCGGGCGCGCGGACTGCGGCTCAACGTGCCGGAGGCGACCGCGCTGATCGCCGACACCGTGTGCGAGGCCGCCCGCGACGGCGCCCGCCTCGCCGAGGCGATCGAGCGCGCCCGGTCCGTGCTCGGACCGGACGACGTGCTGCCGGGGGTCGCGGACGTGGTGACCGAGGTGCAGGTGGAGGCGGTCTTCGACGACGGCTCCCGCCTCGCGGTGGTCACCGATCCGATCGGCGGCCGGACCGGTGGTCCGGCCGGCGGCTCGCCGGGGCCGGACGCGCCCGGTGCGCTGCTGCCCGGGCCCGAGCATCCCGAGCCGGAGGCGTCGGTGCGGATCACCGTCACCAACACCGCCGCGGTGCCGGTCTCGGTCACCTCGCACTTCCACTTCTTCGAGGCCAACCCGCGGCTCGACTTCGACCGTGAGCGGGCCTACGGCATGCACCTCGCCGTACCGGCCGGCTCCTCGGTGCGCTTCGGGCCGGGGGAGAGCGCCGAGGTGGGGCTGGTGCCGATCGGCGGCGAGCGGATCGCCCACGGCTTCGCCGGCCTCGTCGACGGGCCGCTGGACGCACCGGGGGCCAAGGAGGAGGCCCTGCGCCGGGCCGCCGCCTGCGGATATCTGGGGGTCCCCGAACGCTTCGGGCGCCCGGCGGCCGACGCAGAGGAGGCCGCCCGATGAGCCGCCCCGGAGGGCACCCCGCCGAGGCCCGCCGCCTCACCCCGTACGAGTACGCCGCCACGCACGGCCCCCGCGCCGGTGACCGGATCCGGCTCGGCGACTCGGGGCTGACCGTCCGTGTCGAGTCGGACTCCCAGCGCCACGGGGACGAGTTCCTCGCCGGGTTCGGCAAGACCGCCCGCGACGGACTGCATCTGAAGGCCGCCGCCGTGCGCGAGACCTGCGACGTCGTGATCAGCAACGTCGTGGTGATCGACGCCGTGCAGGGCGTCCGCAAGGCGTCCATCGGCATCCGCGCGGGCCGTATCTGCGCCATCGGGCGGGCCGGGAACCCCGACACCCTGGACGGGGTGGACGTCGTCGTCGGCACCGGCACCTCGATCGTGTCCGGCGAGGGACTCATCGCCACCGCCGGGGCCGTCGACACCCATGTGCATCTGCTGTCGCCGCGCATCATGGAGGCCTCGCTCGCCTCCGGGGTGACCACGATCATCGGGCAGGAGTTCGGGCCCGTGTGGGGCGTGGGCGTCAACTCGCCCTGGGCGCTCGGGCACGCCTTCAACGCCTTCGACGCCTGGCCGGTCAACATCGGCTTCCTGGGCCGGGGTTCCTCCTCCCGCCCGGCGCCGCTGGTCGAGGCGCTGGCCGAGGGCGGGGCGTGCGGCTTCAAGGTGCACGAGGACATGGGCGCCCACACCCGGGCGCTGGACACGGCGCTGCGCGTGGCCGAGGAGCACGACGTCCAAGTCGCCCTGCACAGCGACGGGCTGAACGAGTGTCTGTCCGTGGAGGACACCCTGCGGGTGCTGGAGGGCCGGACCATCCACGCCTTCCACATCGAGGGCTGCGGCGGCGGGCACGTCCCGAACGTGCTGAGGATGGCGGGCGTGGAGAACGTCATCGGGTCCTCCACCAACCCCACCCTGCCGTTCGGGCGGGACGCGGTCGCCGAGCACTACGGCATGATCGTGTCCGTCCACGACCTCAAGACCGACCTGCCGGGCGACGCCGCCATGGCCCGCGACCGGATCCGGGCCGGGACCATGGGCGCCGAGGACGTCCTGCACGACCTGGGCGCCATCGGCATCACCTCCTCGGACGCTCAGGGCATGGGGCGGGCCGGTGAGACCGTGCGCCGCACCTTCGCCATGGCCGGGAAGATGAAGGCCGAGCGCGGCGGACCGGACGACCACGACAACGAGCGCGTGCTGCGCTACCTGGCCAAGCTCACCATCAACCCGGCCATCGCCCACGGCCTGGCCCACGAGGTCGGCTCCCTCGAGGTGGGCAAGCTCGCCGACATCGTGCTGTGGCGGCCGGAGTACTTCGGGGCCAAGCCGCAGCTCGTCCTCAAGGCCGGTTTCCCCGCCTACGGCGTCACCGGCGACCCCAACGCGGCCACCGACACCTGCGAACCCCTTGTCCTGGGGCCGCAGTTCGGGGCGCACGGCGCCACCCCGGCCGACCTCTCCGTGGCATTCGTCGCCGGGGCCGCCCTGGAGCAGGGGCACGACACCCTGCCGACCCGGCGCCGGCGGGTCGCCGTGCGCGGCACCCGCGGGATCGGACCCGCCGACCTGCTGCTCAACACCCGTACCGGACAGGTCGACGTCGACCAGCGCAACGGGCTGGTCACGCTCGACGGAGAACCGCTGCGCTCCGAGCCGGCCGAGTCCGTCTCCCTGAACCGCCTCTACTTCCTCTGAGGCTCCACCCCCTTTGAGGCTCCACTGCCTCCGAGGCCCACGCACGACCCTGCGGACTTATGAATTCGAGGACCCCCATGAATCCGAGGACCCACGCATGAACACGCCCGCCGCCGACGGCTTCCGCATGCCCGCGGAATGGGCCCCGCACGAGCGCACCTGGATGGCCTGGCCCGGCCCCAACCAGACCTTCTCCGACCCCGGGGAACTGGCCGCCGCCCGCGCGGCCTGGGCAGCGGTGGCCCGCGCGGTCCGCCGGTTCGAACCGGTCACGGTGGTGTGCGGCCCCGGCCAGGCGGCCGGGGCGCGGGCGCTGCTGGGCGAGGGGATCGACACGGTCGAACGCGAGCTGGACGACGCCTGGATGCGCGACATCGGCCCGACCTTCCTCACCGACGGCTCACGGCTCGCGGCCGTCGACTGGACGTTCAACGGCTGGGGCGCTCAGCCGTGGGCCCGCTGGGAGCACGACGCCAAGATCGCCGCCCATGTCGCCGACCTCGCGGGTGCACGCACCTACACCTCCCGCCTGGTCAACGAGGGCGGCGGCATCCATGTGGACGGCGAGGGCACCGTGCTGCTCACCGAGACGGTGCAGCTCGGCCCGGAGCGCAACCCCGGCTGGACCCGCGAGCAGGTCGAGGCGGAGATCCACGCCCACCTGGGCACCCGCAAGGCCATCTGGCTGCCGCGCGGACTCACCGGCGACTATCCGCCGTTCGGCTACGGCACCCTCGGACATGTCGACATCGTGGCCGCCTTCGCCCGGCCCGGCGTGGTCGTCGCCCACCGCCAGCCGGACCCGGCGCACCCCGACCACCAGGTGACCGAGGAGGCCATCGGCATCCTCAGGTCCGCCACCGACGCCCGGGGCCGCCGTCTGGAGGTCGTCGAGGTGCCCGCCCCGACCGTCCTGGAGGCCGACGGCCACTGGGCGGACTACTCCTACATCAACCACTACCTGTGCAACGGCGGCGTGGTCCTGTGCGCCTTCGGCGATCCCCGTGACGAGACGGCCGCCGGCATCTTCCGCCGGCTGCACCCGGGCCGGACCGTGACCCTGGTGGACGCGCGTACGATCTTCGCGGGTGGCGGGGGCATCCACTGCATCACCCAGCAGCAGCCGAAGATCTAGAACATCCGGGAGCAGTGCATGGCCGGTGGGCGCAGACAGGCTCCGCCGCGCGAGGACGTGCTCGCCGCCGCCATGGAGATGATCGCCGAGCGCGGCCTGGAGAAGCTCACCATGGCCGCGCTCGGCCGCACCGTCGGCATGAGCAGCGGGCATCTCGTCTACTACTTCCACAGCAAGGACGAGCTGCTGCTGCAGACCCTGGAGTGGAGCGAGGGCCGCCTGGGCGCCGCCCGCTCCCGACTGCTCGCCCGCGCCGCCCCCGCCCGCGAACGCCTCGGCGCCTACGTCGACCTGTACGTCCCCGACGGCCACCGCGACCCGCACTGGACGCTGTGGCTGGAGGTGTGGAACCGCTCGCAGAACGCCGACGACGACGCCCGTGACCGGCAGGCGGCCATCGAGGGTGCCTGGCACCGCGATCTGGTCGCGCTGCTCGCCGAGGGCATCTCGCGGGGCGAGTTCCGCCGGGTCGACCCCGACCGCTACGCAGCCCGGCTGCGCGCCCTGCTCGACGGCCTCTCCATCCATGTGGCGATCGGGCTGCGCGGCACCGACCGGCCCCAGGTCCTCGGCCACGTACGGGAGTTCCTCGAGGAGACACTGCTCGCAGACGCTTGAGAGGCCGCCCGGGTTGTACGTAGTACGTCCGACCCGGCGGCGGTCTACCTCTTCGACCGGCGCACCGGCACCACCGAGCGGATCAGCAACACCGACCGCTACGACAACCCGGCGTTCCTCCAGGACCTCAGCGCCGACGGCCGCCGTGTGCTCTGCACCCAGATGATCCCGCGCAGCTCCAACGGCGTCACCTGGGTGCACGACCGCCGCACCGGCACCGAGGAACGGGTCAACGTCAAGGAGGACGGCACCCCCTCCCCGCGGTACGCGCTGCCCGCCGCGCTCTCCGCGGACGGCACCAAGGTCGCCCTCAAGAGCTACGACGACCTGGCGCCCGGCGGCACCCCGGACTCCTCTCCTCTCTACGGTGACCTCGGTGAGCGCGGGCGTTCGGCACATCGGCTTCAGCAGCGGCTCGTCCCAGCTCGTCGCCGGTGACACCAACGGCAGCGTCGACGGGTTCCTGCGCCGGCTGCGCTGACCACCCATCGCCCGCATCCTGAGACAGCCGGGGAGCGCGGGGGCGGATTGTGCCAGACTGCCCCCGTGCTCTCGTTCGCCACGATTATTGGCAGCAGGCGCGCCGGTCCGCAGTGACCGTCACGTACGACACCGTACGGGCGGACACCGTCGTCCTCGACCCGCGCGCAGACCTCTCGCACCCGCGAGAGGTTTTTCTGTTTCCCGGCCCCACCCACCGCCGGGAGGCGAGCGCGAGGGACCATGGGGGGACGGTGGAGCCGGTCATTCCGGTAGACCGAGATCCAACTTCAGGAGCCTTCAGACCATGACCGCAACCAGCGAGCTCGACGACTCGTTCCACGTCTTCGACACCACTCTGCGCGACGGCGCCCAGCGCGAGGGCATCAACCTCACGGTCGCCGACAAGCTGGCCATCGCCCGGCACCTGGACGAGTTCGGCGTGGGCTTCATCGAGGGCGGCTGGCCGGGCGCCAACCCGCGGGACACCGAGTTCTTCGCCCGCGCACGGCAGGAGATCGAGTTCCAGCACGCCCAGCTGGTCGCCTTCGGCTCCACCCGCCGCGCGGGCACCACCGCCGACAAGGACCCGCAGGTCAAGGCGCTGCTGGAGTCCGGCGCCCCGGTCATCACCCTGGTCGCCAAGTCCCACGACCGGCATGTCGAGCTCGCCCTGCGCACCACCCTCGAGGAGAACCTGGAGATGGTCCGCGACACCGTCTCCTACCTGCGCGCCCAGGGCCGCCGGGTGTTCGTCGACTGCGAGCACTTCTTCGACGGATACCGCGCCAATCCCGAGTACGCCAAGAAGGTCGTCCGCACCGCCGCCGACGCCGGCGCCGACGTGGTGGTCCTGTGCGACACCAACGGCGGCATGCTCCCCGCCCAGATCCAGGCCGTGGTCTCGACCGTGCTCGCCGACACCGGCGCCCGCCTCGGCATCCACGCCCAGGACGACACCGGCTGCGCGGTCGCCAACACCCTCGCCGCCGTCGACGCCGGCGCCACCCATGTGCAGTGCACGGCCAACGGCTACGGCGAGCGGGTCGGCAACGCCAACCTGTTCCCGGTGGTGGCCGCGCTGGAGCTGAAGTACGGCAAGAAGGTGCTGCCCGAGGGCCGGCTGCGCGAGATGACCCGCATCTCCCACGCCATCGCCGAGGTCGTCAACCTCACCCCCTCCACCCACCAGCCCTACGTCGGCCTCTCCGCCTTCGCGCACAAGGCCGGGCTGCACGCCTCCGCCATCAAGGTCGACCCGGACCTGTACCAGCACATCGACCCCGAGCAGGTCGGCAACACCATGCGGATGCTGGTCTCCGACATGGCCGGACGCGCCTCCGTCGAGCTCAAGGGCAAGGAGCTCGGCATCGACCTCGGCGACGACCGCGAGCTGGTCGCCCGGGTCGTCGAACGGGTCAAGGAGCGCGAGCTCGAGGGCTACACCTACGAGGCCGCCGACGCCTCCTTCGAGCTGCTGCTGCGCGCCGAGGCCGAGGGCAAGCCGCTGAAGTACTTCCAGGTCGAGTCCTGGCGCGCCATCGTCGAGGACCGCCCCGACGGCAGCCACGCCAACGAGGCCACGGTGAAGCTGTGGGCCAAGAGCGAGCGCATCGTCGCCACCGCCGAGGGCAACGGCCCGGTCAACGCCCTCGACCGCGCCCTGCGGGTCGCCCTGGAGAAGATCTACCCGCAGCTCGCCAAGCTGGAGCTGGTCGACTACAAGGTGCGCATCCTCGAGGGCAAGCACGGCACCCAGTCCACCACCCGGGTGCTGATCTCCACCTCCGACGGCGCGGGGGAGTGGTCCACGGTCGGCGTCGCGGAGAACGTGATCGCCGCGTCCTGGCAGGCCCTGGAGGACGCCTACACCTACGGCCTGCTCCGCGCGGGCGTCGCACCGGCCGGGTAACCGGCCCCGGCGCTCGGGCATCCGGTCCCGGCGGGGCGGGCAGTGCAAGTTCCCGCCGGGAGGTATGTCCGTTTGTGCACCGGTTCGGGTAGCTTCGAACATATGAAGGCCGCACCGCTGCGTACCCTCGTACGCCTTTTGATCGTGCCGATCGCCGCCGCGCTGGCGGCGCTGCTGGCCGGTGCGCCGGGTGCGCATGCGGCCACCGACGACCTCTCGGCCGTCGCCGCCGGGCTGCGCGAGAGTCCCGTCTACGTGGATCCCGGGGCCCGGGACATCCTGTCGGCGTCGGACGCCGAGGCGCTCGCCGACAAGATCGAGGACGCCGGCAAGCCCGTCTTCGTCGCCGTCCTCCCGGCCGACTTCCCGACCGGCGACCAGTTCTGGCGCGAGCTGCGCACCGAGACCGGCATCACCGGCCTGTACGGGGTCCGGCTCGGCGACCGCTTCGACGCCCGCGCCGACAGCAGCGTGCTGAGCAACCAGGGCGTGCAGAACCTGGTCGCCTCCGTGCAGGACGCCGGCGACGCCAAGGCCCAGCTGAACGACTTCGTCGACAGCGCGCTGCGCAACCTCGGCGGTTCGGCGCCGGGCTCCTGGGACGAGGGCGGCGGCGTGGACGTCCCGGTCGGCGGCCTGATCACCACCGGTGCGCTGCTCGCCGCGGGCGGTGCGGGCGCCTACGCCATGGTCCGCCGCAACCGGCGGCGCCACGAGGAGGAGCAGCGGGCCGCGCTGGAGAAGCTGCGCGTGGTGGTCGACGAGGACATCACCGCCTTCGGCGAGGAGCTGGACCGGCTCGACTTCCACCCCGGCGAACCGGGTGCCGACGACGCGATGCGCGCCGACTACGAGCGTGCGCTGGACGCCTATGAGCAGTCCAAACAGCTGATAGAGCAGGCCCGCAAGCCGGAGGACGTGCGGGCGGTCACCCAGGCCGTGGAGGACGGCCGCTTCGCCCTGGCCTGCCTCGCCGCCCGCCGCGAGGGCCGCGAGCTGCCCGAGCGGCGCTCGCCCTGCTTCTTCGACCCGCGTCACGGCCCCTCGGTCGCCGACGCGCCCTGGACTCCGCCGGGCGGTGCCGAGCGCGAGGTCCCGGTCTGCGAGGCCGACCGTGTCCGCCTGGCCGAGGGCCGGGACCCGGCGGTCCGCGAGGTCGACACCGAGTACGGACGCCGCCCCTACTGGGAGGCGGGCCCGGCCTACGGCCCCTGGGCGGGCGGCTACTTCGGCGGCGGCATCCTGCCCGGCCTGCTCATCGGCACCATGCTCGGCAACATGATGGCCGGCTCCGCCTACGCGGCCGACTACGGCGCCGGCTACGGCGACTTCGGCGGCTACGAGGGCGGCGACGTCTCCGGCGCGGACTTCGACGGCGGCTTCGGCGGAGGTTTCGGCGGCGGAGACTTCGGCGGCGGCGGTGACTTCGGGGGCGGATTCTGAGGCTTCCTGCAGCTGCCGGGCGCCCGCACACCGAGCGCCCGCCCCTCCCCACGGGGTGTGGGAGGGGCGGGCGCGCTCGGAGTGTCCGGTCCCGGGCGGCGGGACCGGGCGATCCGGTCAGGCCTTGCGGATCGCCGAGATGTCGAAGTTCAGCTTGATCTTGTCCGAGACCAGGACGCCGCCCGTCTCCAGCGCCGCGTTCCAGGTCAGACCCCAGTCGGAGCGCAGGATCTCGGCCTTGCCCTCGAAGCCCACGCGCTCGTTGCCGAACGGGTCCTTGGCGGCGCCGTTGAACTCCAGGTCGATGGTGATCGGCTTGGTGACGTCGCGGATCGTCAGATCACCGGTGATGCGGTAATGGTCGCCGCCGAGGGCCTCCGCGTTGGTCGAGCGGAAGGTCATCGTCGGGTACTTCTCCGTGTCGAAGAACTCCGCGCTCCTCAGGTGGTTGTCACGGTCGGCGTTGCCGGTGTCGATGCTGTCCATCACCACGTCGATCGAGGCGGTGGACTTCGACGGGTCGGTGCCGTCCAGGTGCAGGGTGCCGCTGAACTCCCGGAACTCGCCCTTCACATTGGTCACCATCGCGTGCCGCGCGGTGAAGCCGAGGGTGGTGTGGGCGGGGTCGATGGTGTAGTCGCCGGTCAGCGCGGCGAGGTCCGGGTTCACCGTGGCCGTGGCGGTCGCGGTGTCGTTGTCGCTGCGGTTGAAGATGCCCATGATCTTCCTCCTGTAGGGGACGGCCGTTGGTGTCGAGACCACGTTTAACGTTCAACTAACTCAACAGCACTCACCGTAGACCTATTCCCTTAAACATTCAACATCTTCGGGCGGGTGTCGCGATTGGATCACCCGACCGGGTGGTACACGGGAGTGCGTGCCCTCGGTCGCGGTCCTGGTCGAGCTGCTGCGACGCGACACGTCGGGCGGTCAGGTGAAGTGCTGGGAGCACTTCGCGCACAGCGCCGCCCGGCTGCCCGCCGGCAGCGGACTCGACCTGACGGTCTACTTCCTCGGCGAGCGCGAACACGTCGACCACCTCGCGCCGCACGTCCGGCTGGTCATGCTCCGCCCGCTGCTCAGCTCGGCGCCGTTCCGGTCCGCGGAGAGCGCGGAGGACCCCTGCGACCTCGCGCCCCGTCACCCCCGGCTCGCCGCGCTGCTGCCCCGGCACGACGTCTGGCACCTCACCCACAGCTTCGCCTTCGCCACCACCGCCGTACGGCTCGCCCGCAGACGGCCCGAGGGCCGGCGCCCCCGGCTCGTCGCCTCCGTGCACACCGACGTCCCGCTGCTGGCCTCCGTCTACGCCCGCTGCCTGGCCGGCCGGTGGCTGCCCGGCTCGCATCCGGCGGCCGGCGACTTCCTCGCCGAGCACGCGGAACGCGCCCTGCGCCGGCGCCGGGACCGGCTGCTGGACGCCTGCGAGAAGGTGCTCGTCCCCACGGCGCAGGCCCGCGCGGAACTCGCCCGCACCCTCGGGCCGCACCGGGTGGCCATGCTGCGCCGCGGCACCGACCACGCCCGCTTCCGGCCCGACCCCGGCGCCCGTGCCTGGCTCCTCGCCACGGGGAGCCGGACCGCATCCGGGAACGGAACAGGGGGTCCTCCCTTCGTATCCCGGCGGGCCCGGACCCGTGCTGCGCATACGCCCGCCTGGCGGCACCCCGCGGCCCGCAGGGGTGGTCCTGCCGCGACGGCGGCCCGGCCGCCGGATTTCGCGGTACGGCCCACCGGACCGGGTGAGCCGTACCCCGGCGGACGGACCCCCAGCACTGGCGGAGGGGGCCGGGGCCGGGTGTGCTGGAAGCCGAGGACACGCCGCGACGACGAGAGCAGAGCGGACCGAACAGCGCAGGGAGACCGCCTCGTGACCACCACCGGCTCCGGCTCCACCTACGACCCCCCGGCCGACCCCGTGCATCGCGCCACCGCCGCACCGGCGCCCGGTCACGGTCCACAACCGCGCACGGACCGCAGGGTCGCCCTGGTCACCGGCGCCTCCTCCGGCATCGGGGCGGCCACGGCGCGGCGCCTCGCCGCCGGCGGCTGGCATCTGCTGCTCAGCGGGCGCGACCGGCGCCGGCTGGAGGAGACGGCCGCCGGGACCTCGGCCGTGGTGCTGCCCGCCGACCTCGCCGCCCCGGACGGGCCGCGGCTGCTGGCGCAGGCCGCGCTGCGCGAGACCGGCCGGATCGACCTGCTGGTCGCCGGGGCCGGCATCGGCTGGGCGGGACCGTTCCTGAGCATGCCGCACACCGACATCGACCGGGTCCTGGCCCTCGACCTCAACGCGACCCTGCACCTGGTCCGCGAGGTGCTGCCGTCCATGGTGACCGCCGGCCACGGCCGGGTGGTGTTCATCGGCTCGGTCGCCGGAGTGGTCGGCGTGCGGGAAGAGGCGGTGTACTCGGCCGCCAAGGCCGGCCTCGCCGCCTTCGCCGAGGCGCTGCGCCAGGAACTCCTCGGCACCGGCGTGGGCGTCACCCTCGTCGTCCCCGGCCCCGTCGACACCGGCTTCTTCGCCCGCCGGGGCCGCCCCTACCACCGCAACCGACCTCGCCCCACCTCCCCGGACCGGGTGGCGGCCACCGTCTGGGAGGCCGTCACCGAGGCCCGCGAGGAGGCCTACGTCCCCGGCTGGCTCACCCTCCCCAACCGGGTCCGCGCCCTCACGCCCCGCCTGTACCGCAGGCTGCTCAACCGCTTCGGCTGACCGGACGGGACCACCCGCCTCTGCCGCGTCTGCCGCCCCGGCCGCGCGGGTAGGGTCCAGGACGGTCCGCAGATTCCGTCCGTCCGACCGGGGGCAGTCATGGACAGCTACGGCAGCTACGGCAGCGGCAAGGCGCGGGGCACCGGGCAGGGCGGGACGGGCAGGCGGATACTGCCGCGCACCACCCGGCGGGCGCTGCTCGGCGCGCTGACCGTGCTCGCGGTGACCGGGGCCGCCGCGCCCGCACGCAGACCGACGGGGGCAGCCGCCGCCGATCCTTACGACGCCCTCCGCCGGCGCTGGCTCACCATCGCCCTCGGCGAGGGCTACGACCCGGCCGCCGAGCCCTACGCCTCCCGGCTGGCCGAGACCGGCACCGAGGCCCGGCAGCTCGCGGCCGGCATGGCCCCGGCGCCCGACTCCCTCTGGCCCGGCCACCCCTTCGACCCGCCGGCGGGCATCACCCTCAGCTACAGCCGCCTGTGGACCATGACCCAGGCCTACGTCCAGCCCGGCACCGGATCCACCGGAGACCCCGGCCTCCTCGCCACGATCCTGCGCGGCCTCGACCATCTCTCCGCCACCGTCTACAACCCCTCCACCACCCGCTACGGCAACTGGTGGGAGTGGCAGATCGGCAGCCCCCGGCTGCTGACCGACATCACCGCCGCGCTCCACGACCACCTCGGCCCCGAGCGCATCGACGCCATGTGCGCCGCGATCGACCACTTCATCCCCGACCCCGCGCTCACCGACTACTCCGGCACCTCCACCGGCGCCAACCGCGTCGACCTGTGCCGCTCGGTCGCCCTGCGCGGCATCCTCGGCCGCGACCCCGCCAAGATCGCCCTGGCCCGGGACGCGCTCTCCCCGGTCTTCCCGTACGTCACCCGGGGCGACGGCCTGTACGCCGACGGATCGTTCATCCAGCACACCTGGGTCGCCTACTCCGGCACCTACGGGCAGGTCATGCTCGACGGCCTCGCCCGCCTCTTCACCCTGCTCGCCGGCTCCGACTGGGAGGTCACCGACCCGGCCCGGCAGATCGTCCTGGACAGCGTCGAGCACGCCTACGCGCCCCTCATCCACGACGGCCTGGTCATGGACAGCGTCAACGGGCGTGCCATCAGCCGCGGTTACCTCAAGAGCGACGACCGGCACGTGATGCGCTCGGACCACTTCCACGGCCAGCAGCTCATCGCGGCCATCGCCCTGCTCGCCGGGGCCGCGAGCCCGGCCGAGCGCGAGCGCTGGCAGGCACGGGTGAAGGGCTGGATCGAGCGCGACACCGTCTCCCCGATCCTGACCGCCCGCCAGTTCGGCGTCGCCGACCTCGCCCGCCTGCACGCCATCGCCGACTCACCCCTCCCCGCCGCCCCGGAGCCCACCGGCCACCGCCTCTTCGCCGCGATGGACCGGGCCGTGCACCGCCGCCCCGGCTTCACCGCGAACATCGCCATGGCCAGCGACCGCATCGCCCACTACGAGTGCGGCAACGGCGAGAACCCGCGCGGCTGGCACACCGGCGCCGGCATGCTGCTGTGGTGGGCGCCCGGCCTCGGCGACCAGTACACGGACTGGTTCTGGCCCACCGTCGACTGGTACCGGCTGCCCGGCACCACCGTGTCCACCAAGCGCCTGCCCGACCGGGCCGGCGGCGAGTGGGGCACGCCCAAGCCGGACGTGCGCTGGGTCGGCGGCACCACCGACGGCGAGTACGCGGCCGTGGGCCAGCACCTCAAGGGCCTCGGCTCCACGCTCCAGGCCCGCAAGTCCTGGTTCTGCGTCGACGACGCGGTGATCTGCCTCGGCGCCGGCATCACCTGCACCGACGGCGTCCCGGTCGAGACGATCGTCGACAACCGCAACCTGGGTGAGGGCGGCACCAACACCCTGACCCGTGGCCCCGGCTGGGCGCACCTGGAGGGCCACGGCGGCTGGCTGGTCCTCGACGGCGACCTGCGCACCCTGCGCGAGGACCGCACCGGAGCCTGGTCCGACATCAACACCACCAGCACCAGCGAACGCCGCACCCGCCGCTGGCAGACCCTCTGGCTCGACCACGGCACCGACCCCGCCGACGCGACCTACGCCTACGTCCTGATGCCCGGCGCCGACCGCCGGCAGGTCCTCCGCCGCGCCGCCGACCGCCGCCGGCTGCGGATCCTCGCCAACGACCGCACCCGCCAGGCCGTCGCCCTGCCCTCCCTCGGCCTGACCGCCGCCAGCTTCTGGCAGCCGGGCACCGCCGGACCGCTCACCGCCACCGCATCCGCGAGCGTGCTGCTCCGCCGCCGGGGCCGTACCGCTACCCTCTGCGTGAGCGAGCCGACCCGAACAGGCGAACCGCTGGAGATCATCTGGGACCATCCGGTGCGCGGGCCGGTACGGGCCGACGACACCGTGGAAGTCCTGGCCACCGGCCGCCGTCTCCGGGTCCGTGTCACTCCGGGGGAGGTATGTACCACTCACCGCTGTGAGGTGACTCTCAGCTGATGGGGTTTGTGCGACCTCTACAAGCGCGAAGCCCTCTGAGCAGTCGGAACGGCTGCATGGCGTTGTGGTTCTGTTCAGTGGCGCCAGGAAAACGCGCCGGAGACTGTGAGGAGTCGACGGCTCGCAATCCCCCGGGGGCTTCGTAAGGTCACTACATGACCGTTTTGGATGAGGCGCCGGGCGAACCGACCGAGATGTCGGGAGAGCCGGCCGACGCGCGCGGACGCGTGGCCGAACTGCACGAGATCCGTGCGCAGGCACTGGCCGGCCCGAGCGAGAAGGCGACGGCGGCGCAGCACGCCAAGGGGAAGCTGACGGCGCGGGAGCGCATCGAGCTGCTGCTGGACCCCGGCTCCTTCCGTGAGGTCGAGCAGTTGCGCCGGCACCGGGCGACCGGCTTCGGCCTGGAGGCCAAGAAGCCGTACACGGACGGTGTGATCACCGGCTGGGGGACGGTGGAGGGCCGGACGGTCTTCGTCTACGCCCACGACTTCCGGATCTTCGGCGGTGCGCTGGGCGAGGCGCACGCCACCAAGATCCACAAGATCATGGACATGGCCATCGCGGCCGGGGCGCCGCTGGTGTCGCTGAACGACGGCGCGGGCGCGCGTATCCAGGAGGGTGTCTCGGCGCTGGCCGGCTACGGCGGCATCTTCCAGCGCAACACCAAGGCCTCCGGGGTCATCCCGCAGATCTCGGTGATGCTCGGCCCGTGCGCCGGCGGTGCCGCGTACTCGCCCGCCTTGACGGACTTCGTGTTCATGGTCCGCGACACCTCGCAGATGTTCATCACCGGTCCGGACGTGGTGAAGGCGGTCACCGGCGAGGAGATCACCCAGAACGGCCTCGGCGGTGCCGATGTGCACGCCGAGACCTCCGGGGTGTGCCACTTCGCCTATGACGACGAGGAGACCTGCCTCCACGAGGTCCGCTACCTGCTCTCCCTCCTCCCGCAGAACAACCGGGAGAACCCGCCGCGGGTGGAGTGCACCGACCCGGTGGACCGCCGCAGCGACGTGCTGCTCGACCTGGTCCCCGCGGACGGCAACCGGCCGTACGACATGGCCAAGGTGATCGAGGAGCTCGTCGACGACGGCGAGTACCTGGAGGTCCACGAGCGCTGGGCGCGCAACATCATCTGCGCGCTGGCCCGGATGGACGGCCAGGTCGTCGGCATCGTCGCCAACCAGCCGCAGGTGCTGGCCGGTGTGCTGGACATCGAGGCCTCCGAGAAGGCGGCCCGCTTCGTCCAGATGTGCGACGCCTTCAACATCCCGATCGTGACCCTGCTGGACGTGCCCGGCTTCCTGCCCGGCGTCGACCAGGAGCACGGCGGCATCATCCGGCACGGCGCCAAGCTGCTGTACGCCTACTGCAACGCCACGGTGCCGCGGATCTCCCTGATCCTGCGCAAGGCCTACGGCGGCGCGTACATCGTCATGGACAGTCAGTCCATCGGCGCGGACCTCACCTACGCGTGGCCGACCAACGAGATCGCGGTGATGGGCGCGGAGGGCGCGGCCAACGTCATCTTCCGCCGGCAGATCGCCGAGGCGGAGGATCCCGAGGCGATGCGGGCGCGCATGGTCAAGGAGTACAAGGCCGAGCTGATGCACCCGTACTACGCGGCCGAGCGCGGCCTGGTCGACGACGTGATCGACCCGGCCGAGACCCGCGAGGTGCTGATCCGCTCCCTGACCATGCTGCAGACCAAGCACGCCGATCTGCCCTCCCGCAAGCACGGCAACCCGCCCCAGTGACCTTCGGAGATACGACGATGACGACACCCGACATTCGCGTCGAGAAGGGCCACGCCGAGCCCGAGGAAGTGGCTGCGATCACGGCGATCCTGCTGGCCCGGGCCGCCACGCCGGCGGCTGCCCCCGCTCACCGGGGCAGGGCCCGCGCGGGCTGGCGCCGCCTGGAACGCGAACCCGGCTTCCGCGCCCCCCACAGCTGGCGCTAACCCCAAGGGGCCCCAACCGGGGCCCCTTTCCCATTCGGGGTGGCGAAACTTACGCCAGCGTCGCGGGGAACTGCGCGCCCAGCCCCATCCCACCCGCACCCGGCACTGAACAACGACCCGGCAGACGCGCACCCGGGGGAACCCGCGCAACCCGGCGCAACTGGGGGAAATTGGCGATACGACTGGCCGCAGGCGGAAACGAAAGGTGCCCCCGGCCGGGTGGGCCAAGGGCACCTTGAAAGGAAACCTCGTTGGAGAGTTACCGCAGGCGGGCCATGAGGGCGTGTTCGACGAGGGTGATCAGCGTGGACTTCGCATCGGCCCGATGCCGCGCATCCGTCGTGATGATCGGCGTGTCCGGCCCGATCTGCAGCGCCTCCCGCACCTCGTCCGGCGAGTACGGCTGCTGCCCGTCGAAGCCGTTCAGCGCGATCACGAACGGCAGTCCGCTGTTCTCGAAGTAGTCGACAGCGGGGAAGCAGTCGGCGAGCCTCCTCGTGTCGACCAGCACCACTGCGCCGATGGCGCCGCGCACCAGGTCGTCCCACATGAACCAGAAGCGGTCCTGGCCCGGCGTACCGAAAAGGTAGAGGATCAGGTCCTGGTCCAGGGTGATACGGCCGAAGTCCATGGCGACCGTCGTGGTCGTCTTGTCCCCGGTGTGGGTGAGGTCGTCGATGCCCGCCGAAGCAGACGTCATGACGGCCTCCGTGCGCAGCGGGTTGATCTCCGAGACGGCGCCGACGAACGTGGTCTTGCCCACGCCGAAGCCGCCCGCCACCACGATCTTCGCGGAGGTGGTGGAGCGGGAAGGACCGCCGCTAGAGCTTGCGAAGTCCACTGAGCACCCTTTCGAGCAGTGTCACGTCTGGCTGGCCGCCGGCGTTCTCGTCGCCGCCGGGCTGATGGATGGCGACCAGTCCCGCCTCCGCCAAGTCGGCGACGAGGATCCTGGCCACGCCGAGGGGGATGGTCAGCAGCGCCGAGACCTCGGCGACCGACTTGATCTCCCGGCAGAGGTTGCAGATCCGCTGATGCTCGGGCAGTTGCCCCTGCATCTGGTGCGGCTGCGCAGTGGTGTGCACCAGTGCCTCGATGGCGAGCTGGTACCTCGGGCGGGTCCGGCCGCCGGTCATGGCGTACGGACGCACCAGGGGGTTGTTCGACGCACCCGCGGGCGCCGGCTCGGGGCTGCGGCGCTGCGGCTGCACGGGCTGGATGCGCGGCGCGGGCGGCTGGTCGTACGGCGAAGGGCCGGGGCCCTGCGGCGCGTACGGCTGCCGGTGGTTCGGTGCGGAGGGGTAGCCGTATCCGCTCTGGGCAGCGTCGTTCTGGCCCTGGCCAGGACCGTACGACCAGTTGCCCGAAGACGAACCACCTGGGGGTGTTGCCACTTTCTCCTCCTCCGACTGTGCCGGGCACCCAACACTGTGGCGCCGCGTCCCGAAACCTTACGGCTACGGGACGCCAAGACGCACCGTCTGTCTTCTAGTTGAGAAGGCTCCCTTGGAGCTCCGCTCGAAGATCCGGCGTCAGGACCGTACCGGCTCGGTCCACCAGAAGGGCCATCTCGTACCCAATGAGGCCGATGTCCGCCTCGGGATGTGCGAGAACGGCGAGCGACGAACCGTCGGAAATGGACATGATGAAGAGGAATCCCCGCTCCATCTCCACAACCGTCTGGTTCACGTTGCCTCCCTCGAAGATCCGGGAGGCGCCTGCCGTCAGAGACGTCAGACCGGAGGCGACGGCCGCGAGCTGGTCGGCGCGGTCGCGGGGAAAGCCTTCGGACATCGCCAGAAGGAGTCCGTCGGCGGAGACCACCACCGTGTGGGACACCCCCGGGGTGTTGTCCACGAAGTTGGTGATCAACCAGTTCAGGTTCTGTGCCGCCTGGCTCATCGGGCTCACACTAACGCTCCTGGTTGTAGGTGCTGTCAGGACCGAAGCCCTGGCCGTTCGTTTCACTGCCTGCGCTGCGGCCTCGCTGGACGCCGCGTCGCAGGTTGCTCAGCCTGCCCCGGACGTCCTCCGGGGCGCGGGAGACCTGTGGGCCTCCCTGGGGGGTGGTTTCGGCGGAACCCTGAACCAGGTTGGCCTTGGGCACCCGCCGCGGCAGGCCGGAGGAGGTCACCCCGCCCGCCTTGGGCTTGCGGAGCTGCGAGGCCTGCTGCCAGCGTTCGTCGTTCGCCGAACGCCAGCCGCTGTCACCGTTGCTCTCCGCGGTGGAGGCCGGCGGCTCCTGGTTCACTTGCCGCGCGCCGGCCGAGCCCTTCGCGCCGTTCGCGGAGGAACCGCGGCGCGGAAGCCCGGCGTCGGTCAGCTCGTGGACGGTGGAGTGGGCCGGTCCCGGACGGTCGAAGCCTACGCTGTCCCGCTCATCTGCGTCAGCGGCCTGGGTGGATTCCGTGGCCTGGGCATCCGCAGGGTACTGGGACGGGTAGCCGTTGCGGTAGTCGTCCTGCTGGGGCCAGTCGTCCTGCTGCCGGCGCTCGCCGAAGCCCGGGAAGGACTCCCCGGCGGAGTTGTCCTGGCCGCCCTGGTCGGCGTAGGCGGCGTCCGGGTAGCTGCCGTTCGACGAGTAGGCGTCGTTCTGCGGCAGATGGCCGTTCTGGGCGTAGTAGCCCTCGCCGTACGACTGCTGCTGCGGGTCGTCGTACGACGCCTGCTGCCCGCCCGCGTACGCCTGCTGGTCGTACTCGCCGGTCTGCTGGTCCTGGTAGCCGCCGTCGTAGCCCTGGCCGTTGTCGTAGCCCTGGCCGTTGTCGTAGCCCTGGCCGTTGTCGTAGCCCTGGCCGTTGTCGTAGCCCTGCTGGGCGTACTCGTCGGAGTAGCCGGACTGCTGCTCGCCCTCGTTCCGGCGGTTCGCGGCCTCCCGTTCGGCGGCCTGCGCCTGGGCCTCCAGGGCCGCACGGCGCTCCTCGCGCATCAGGGAGCGGCCGACCGGGTCCAGCTCACGGATGTCGTCCGGGACGTCCGCGTAGCGGCTGTCGTCGAAGCCCAGCTCAGCGGCGGTGCGCATGGGCTGGTTGAAGTCCTCGCCGCGGACGTTCTGCTCCGGGATGATCTGCGAGACGGTGAACTCCTCGCCCTCCATCTGCTGCTCGCCGCCACCGCCGTGGGTGATCGCGTCCGGCAGCATGACCAGCGAGGTGGTACCGGCCTGCTCGCCCGAGGGACGCAGCTGGACCCGGATGCCGTGCCGGTCGGACAGCCGGCCGACCACGAACAGACCCATGCGCTGGGAGATCGCGGCGTCCACGGTCGGCGGGTTGGCCAGCTTGTGGTTGATGTCCGCGAAGTCCTCGGCGGTCAGACCGATGCCCTTGTCGTGGATCTCGATCATGATGCGGCCGTCGGGGAGACGGGTCGCGGTGACGCGGACCTTGGTCTGCGGCGACGAGAAGGTCGTCGCGTTCTCCAGCAGCTCCGCGAGCAGGTGCACGAGGTCGGTCACGGCACGGCCGTGGATCTCGGCCTCCGGGACGCCGGACAGCTCGATGCGCTCGTACTGCTCCACCTCGGAGGAGGCGGCGCGCAGCACGTCGATCAGCGGCACCGGCTGGTCCCAGCGGCGGCCGGGCTCCTCGCCGGCGAGGACCAGGAGGTTCTCGCCGTTGCGGCGCATACGGGTCGCCAGGTGGTCCAGCTTGAAGAGGTTCTCCAGCTGGTCCGGGTCGGCCTCGTTGTTCTCCAGTTCGGTGATCAGGGTCAGCTGGCCCTCGATCAGCGACTGGTTGCGGCGCGACAGGTTGGTGAAGATCGCGTTGATGTTGCCCCGCAGCAGGGCCTGCTCGGCGGCGAGCCGGACGGCCTCGCGGTGGACCTGGTCGAAGGCCCGGGCGACCTCGCCGATCTCGTCCGTGGAGGTGATCGGGATGGGCGCGACACGGGTGTCGACCCGGCCGGGGTCGGTGCGCGAGAGCTGGTCGACCAGCATCGGCAGGCGCTGCTCGGCGATGCCGAAGGCGGCGTTGCGCAGCTGGCGCATCGAGCGGCTCATCTGGCGGGCCACCAGGCCGGCCAGGATGAACGCGGTCAGCAGCGCGATGACCACGGCGGCACCGGTGATGAAGGCGTCGCGCTGGGCGTCGTCGGCGATCTCGGCGGCCTCGTTCACCGCAGTGTCGGCGAGGTCGGCCTCGATCTGCCGGTAGCCGTCGAACTTGAGGGTGTTCACCGCCCACCAGTTCGCGGGCGTGATGCCCTTGCCGGCCAGTTCGGCGCGGGCGGCGGGGTCGGTGGTGCTCAGCCGGGCCACCTCGCCGATCATCGTCTCCGGCTTGGCGGGCGGCGGGACGTAGTCGGGGTCCTTCTGCTTGGCCTCCTTGGCCATCGCCGCGCCCTTGGCCTGGATGTCCTGCGCGACCTGCTCCAGCTTGGCCGTGTCGGCCTCGGTGCCACCGCCGCGGTACTCCTCGACGGCGATGCGCTCGAGGTAGGCGTAGGAGGAGAGGGCCACGCGCTGGCTGGCGAGCTGGCTCGGGGTCGGGCCCGGCTTCGTCAGCATGTGCATACCGATGGAGCGCTCCAGCGACAGCGCGGCCTTGGTCAGCGAGATCGCGTAGACCGTCCGCCCGTAGCTGGTGATGTTTCCGGTGCCCAGACCGAGCTCGTTGGCGAACTCCATCAGGGAGTGGGCGACGTCGACATAGCCCTCCTCCGTCTCCACACCCTTGAGCTTGTCGGTGTAGGCGACGGTGCGCAGCTGCGTCAGACGGGGCTCGGCCTTGCGGAAGCGGGCGAGACGGCGCTGCAGGCCCTCCTTGTCCGGCAACTCCTGCGCGGCCTCGTCGAAGGCGTCGGCGGCCTTGTCGGTGGCGGCGCGGGCCTTGACGACCGTCGGGTCGTCCTCGCCCTTGCCGGTCAGCAGCGGAACCGCGGTGATGTCGCGCTCGTTGTAGATGGCGTCGGCGTAGGTCAGGGAGGCCTGCACCAGACGCGCGGTCTTCTCCGCGTCCTCGGCCTCCTGCCAGGTCTCGATGGAGCTGCTCACCTGGAAGCCGCCCATGACGAGGCCGACCAGCACGGGTATGAGCAGGATCGCGTTGAGCCTGGTGGCCACCCGCCAGTTGCGCGGGGAGAACTTGCCGCCGCTCGGGGCGGGTGTGTCCGTCGGCTCCGGACCGGGCACGGGGGTGGGCGCCGCTGCGCGCGGCGGCGGGGTGAAGTTGCCCCGGGCCGACGGCTCGGGACTGTTCTTGCTTCGCCTCACTCGACCAACAACCTCTCGGCGGTCGGCACCTTCGTTGTGCCGCAGTGTCTCAGAGCCCTGCTCACCATCGACTTCTTGGTACGTCTTTGACCGATGGGCAGTTCAGGCATTCCAGCATGCCGACCTGCGGACTTCCAAACAGCGGAAACGATCAGTGCCGGCCCGCATAAGCCCCAGATAAAACGGTCATAAAGAGCGAGGTGCGGCAAAAGGCGGGCCGGATGTGAGCACAGCGGTACCGCGTGAACGCGACGCGTGTCGGTCCGGCCGGATTCCTCTGCCGAAACGTTATGAACACCGGGGCCGACCGTGTCAAAGGACACAGCCGGCCCCGGTGCACCGAGATCATCCGTTACGACAACTCCCGTCATCGTTCACCGACTTGAAATCACCTCAGGCGTGCCATCAGGGCGTGCTCGACCAGCGTGATCAGCGCGCTCTTGGCGTCCGCCCGGTGCCGGGCGTCGGTGGTGATGATGGGGGTGCCGGGACCGATCTGCAGCGCTTCCCGGACCTCTTCGGGCTGGTAGGGCTGCTGACCGTCGAATCCGTTGAGGGCCACCACGAACGGCAGACCGCTGTTCTCGAAGTAGTCCACCGCCGGGAAGCAGTCCGCCAGCCGGCGGGTGTCCACCAGGACGACCGCGCCGATGGCGCCGCGCACCAGGTCGTCCCACATGAACCAGAACCGGTCCTGTCCGGGCGTGCCGAACAGGTAGAGGATCAGGTCCTGGTCCAGCGTGATGCGCCCGAAGTCCATGGCCACCGTGGTGGTGGTCTTGTCCCCGGTGTGGGTGAGGTCGTCGATCCCCGCGCTGGCGGAGGTCATGACGGCCTCGGTGCGCAGCGGGTTGATCTCCGAGACGGCGCCGACGAACGTGGTCTTGCCGACGCCGAAACCGCCCGCCACCACGATCTTCGCGGACGTGGTGGCACGGGCGTCGGAGACCGCCCCGCCGCTAGAGCTTGCGAAGTCCACTGAGCACCCTTTCGAGCAGTGTCACATCCGGGGCGCCGGTCGCCTCGTCGCCGCCCGGCTGGTGGATCGCGACGAGGCCCGCCTCGGCGAGGTCGGCCACCAGGATCCGGGCGACGCCCAGTGGCATGTTGAGGAGCGCCGAGACCTCGGCGACCGACTTCACCTCACGGCAGAGGTGGCAGATGCGCTGATGCTCCGGAAGGAGCCCCATGAGTGCTGCCGGATCCGCGGTCGAGCTGATCAGCGCCTCGATGGCCAGTTGGTAGCGCGGCCGCGTCCGGCCGCCGGTCATCGCGTACGGACGGACCAGCGGCTGGTCGCCCTCGTCCTCGTACGGTTCCGCGTACGGATCATGAGAGGCGGTGGGCGGGGTCATGAATCCTCAATCCTCCGGGCGTGACAGCAGGTTGGTCAGTCGTGCCGTCTGATGTGGGCCGGTGGGGGGAAATTGTGGCGGCCGGACGGTGATGTGGTGAGACGGGTGGTGCCGGGGCCGTTCAGTGGAGCAGACTTCCCTGTAGTTCGGCGCGCAGGTCCGGGGTGAGGACCGCCCCCGCGCGGTCGACCAGAAGCGCCATTTCGTAGCCGACGAGGCCGATGTCGCAGTCGGGGTGTGCCAGGACGGCCAGGGACGAGCCGTCCGAGATGGACATGAGAAAAAGAAACCCCCGTTCCATCTCCACCACCGTCTGCGCGACGTTGCCGCCCTCGAAGATTCTCGAGGCGCCGGCCGTCAGGGAGGTCAGTCCCGAGGCCACGGCGGCGAGCTGATCCGCGCGGTCGCGCGGAAAGCCCTCGGACAGCGCCAGCAGAAGGCCGTCGGCGGACACCACGACGGTGTGGGACACCCCGGGGGTGTTGTCCACGAAGTTGGTGATCAACCAGTTGAGATTTTGTGCCGCCTGGCTCATCGGGCTCAACTAACGCTCCTGCTGGTGAGTGGGCCGCGGGAAGCTCCCGGTCTGGGAGGCCCCCGCCTGACGGCCCTGTGCGATTCCCCGACGGAGATTGGTCAGCCGGCCGCGCACGTCGTCGGGCGCACGCGAGACCTGCGGACCGCTCGTGTGGGTCTGCTGCTGAGCCGTGCCCGGGACGAGGTTCGCCCGGGGGACCCGGCGCGGCAGGCCGGAGGTGGTGACACCGCCCGCGGCCGGGTTGCGGACGCGTTCGGCCTGCCGGACCAGCTCGTCGTTGGGCGAGCTGCGCCAGGCAGTGGTGGAAGCGGACCGCTGGGGGTTGGCGGCCCCCTGCGGCTGCTGCTGGGACTGCTGGGACTGCTGCGGAGCGGCAGCCGGGCCGCTGCCGTTCTGCGACTGCGCAAGCCGCTCACGACGGCCCCGGAACCAGTTGGTCTCCAGGGTGTCGTACAGCGGGGTGCGTCCGTCACCGGGACCGGTGGCCGGCGGCAGCGCCTCCGGCTCACGCGGCACCGGCCGCTGCTGCGGGGCCTGCGGGGCACCGTTGACCTGCGGACGCTGGTACTGGCCCGTGGTGGAGCCGTTCTGGGCCGGCACCTGGTACTGGCCGGTGGCACCGGCGGAGTAGTTCTGCGCGGCGAACTGGGCGGTGTCGGCCGGGTTCTGCGCGCCCTGGCGGCCCGCCGGGGCGCCGTAGACGTCGCTGCGGACGAACTGGCCCGTGTTCTGCGGGCCGCCCGCGCCCGGAGCCTGGGCACCGGAGGCCTGACGCTCGTCGAAGCGGGGGATCTCGGCCGTGGAACCGGGGCCCTGGCGGTCGTCGACGCGCGGCAGGGCGGCCGTGCGGGAGACGTCCGGCTCCTCGTGACCGCGCGGCGCGTCCAGCGAGGCGCGCGGCACCGAGGGCTCCGCCTTCTCGTCGCTCCAGCTCGGCACCCGCGGCTGCTGCTGGTTACCGCCGGGCAGTTCGGGGCGCGCACCGCCGCGCGGCGGGAGCTGCGGCCGGCGGCCGCGCTCGGGCCCGCCGCCTCCCCGCTGGGGCG
>NZ_BAAAGU010000051.1:0-57693 GCF_039524635.1 Streptomyces thermocarboxydovorans
CACCCACTTCCCGCCCGTCGACACCTACAACTGCTCCATGAAGGGCAGCGAGATCGCCCACGCCGCCCGCACCGCCGAGGACGCCCCCAAGCGGCTCAAGGCCGCCGACGCCCGGCTCGCCGACGCCGCCTTCCGGGCCGGCTTCGACACCCCGCAGGCCGCCGCCGAGGCCCTCCTCGACGACGCCGCCCACCGCGAGCTGCAGCGCCGCCTGGACGCCTGGCAGCAGGAGGAGGCCGCGGTGCGGACGGTCCTCGCCGAGCACGAGACGCTCACCGCCGCCGCACAGCCGCCCGCCGACGTGCTCGCCGCCGAGCGGGCCGCAGAGGAGGCGGACCGCCGCGTGCGCGAAGCCTCCTCCGCCCGGGACGCCGCCGACCGCCGCTGCACCGAACTGGACCGGCTCTCCGCGCGGGTCGCCGCCTCGGTGCGACGGCTGGCGCCGCTGCGCGAGGAGCACGACCGCGTGGCCCGCATGGCCGGCCTCACCGCCGGCACGGCCGCGGACAACGAACGGAAGATGCGCCTGGAGTCGTATGTGCTCGCGGCCCGGCTGGAGCAGGTCGCCGCCGCCGCGTCCGCCCGGCTGCAGCGCATGTCGTCAGGCCGCTACACCCTGGTGCATTCCGACGACCGCACCGGCCGCGGCCGCAGCGGCCTCGGCCTGCACGTCGTCGACGCCTGGACCGGGAGCGAGCGGGACACCTCCACGCTGTCCGGCGGCGAGACGTTCTTCGCCTCCCTCGCCCTCGCCCTGGGGCTCGCCGACGTCGTCACCGACGAGGCGGGCGGGGTGCGACTCGACACCCTGTTCATCGACGAGGGCTTCGGCAGCCTCGACGACCAGACCCTCGACGAGGTGCTGGACGTCCTGGACTCCCTGCGCGAACGCGACCGCAGCGTGGGCATCGTCAGCCATGTCGCCGATCTGCGGCGGCGCATCCACGCCCAGCTGGAAGTGGTCAAGGGCAGATCCGGGTCGGTGCTGCGGCAGCGCGGGACCGGCTGAGCGCACCGGGCTTCGGCCGGGTACGTCCGGCGATATTGGCGTGCGTCCGGGCCCGGCGCCGACCATCATGACCGGTCATGCCCCGACTTCCGCACCCCACACCCGAAGCTCTCCGCCGTGACCCCCTGCCGCTGCGCGGCCGGACCGCGCTGGTCACGGGCGCCAGCCGGCGCGCCGGGATCGGCCACGCCGTGGCCCGGCGCCTGGCCGCCTACGGAGCGAGCGTGTATCTGCACCACCATGTGCCGCACGACGCCGCCCAGCCCTGGGGCGCCGACCGGATCGAGGAGGTGACCGCCTCCGTCACCGAAGCCCTCGGCGATCCGCGGGCACGCGTGATCGCCGGACCGGGCGACCTCGCCGACCCGGCCGTGCCCGCCGAACTGCTCGACCGCGCCGTCGAGGCCCTCGGCGGCCGGCTCGACATCCTCGTCGCCAACCACGCCCTCAGCGGCAGCGACGGCGACCTCGACACCGTCGACGCGGCCATGCTCGACGCCCACTGGGCCGTCGACACCCGCTCGGTCCTGCTGCTGGTCCAGGCGTTCGCCCGGCACCGGGCGACCCTCGAACCCCGCACCCCGGGCGGGCGCGTGGTGATGATGACCTCCGGGCAGGACATCGCGCACGGCATGCCCGGCGAGATCGCCTACGCGCTGCAGAAGGGCGCCATCGCCTCCATCACCCGCTCGCTGGCGACGACCCTCGCCGAGCAGGCCGTCACCGTGAACACCGTCAACCCCGGCCCCGTGGACACCGGCTACATGACCGGCGAGGACTATGAGGCCATCGCCGCGATGTTCCCGGCGGGACGCTGGGGCATGCCGGACGATCCCGCCCGCCTCATCGCATGGCTGGCCACCGACGAGGCGGACTGGATCACCGGGCAGGTCATCTCCTCCGAGGGCGGCTTCCGCCGCTGAGCGGCCCTACAGGGCGGCCAGTTCGTCGACCAGGTCGTCCAGACCGAGCGAGCCCTGCGACAGCGCCGCCATGTGCCAGGCCTTCAGGTCGAAGGAGTCGCCGTGCCGCTGACGGGCCTTCTCCCGGCCCAGCAGCCAGGCCCGCTCGCCCAGCTTGTAGCCGATCGCCTGGCCCGGGATCGTCAGATACCGGGTCAGCTCGCTCTCCACGAAGTCCGCCGGACGGCTGCTGTGCGCGCCGAAGAACTCCTGCGCCAGCTCCGGCGTCCAGCGCTCACCCGGGTGGAACGGAGAGTCCGCCGGGATCTCCAGCTCCAGGTGCATGCCGATGTCGACGATGACCCGCGCCGCCCGCATCATCTGCGCGTCCAGATACCCGAGCCGCTCCTCCGCATCCGTCAGGAAGCCCAGCTCGTCCATCAGCCGCTCCGCGTACAGCGCCCAGCCCTCGCAGTTGGCGCTGACCATGCCGACGGTGGCCTGGTAGCGGGAGAGGGTGTCCGCCACGTGCACCCACTGCGCGAGCTGCAGGTGGTGGCCGGGGACGCCCTCGTGGTACCAGGTCGACACCAGGTCGTAGACGGGGAAGCGGGTCTGGCCCATGGTCGGCAGCCAGGTGCGGCCCGGCCGGGAGAAGTCCTCCGACGGAGGCGTGTAGTACGGCGCCGCCGCGCTGCCCGGCGGGGCGATCCGCGACTCCACCCTGCGCACCCGCTCCGCCAGGTCGAAGTGGGTGCCGTCCAGGGACTCGATCGCCCGGTCCATCAGCCCCTGGAGCCAGTCGCGCACCTCGTCCACGCCCTCGATGTGCCGGCCGTGCTCGTCCAGGTGCGCCAGCGCCACCCACGGAGTCTCGGCGCCCGGCAGGACCTTCTCGGCCTCCTTCTTCATCTCGCCGAGGATCCGGTGGAACTCGGACCAGCCGTAGGCGTACGCCTCGTCCAGGTCGAGGTCGGTGCCGTTGAAGTAGCGGGACCAGCGGGCGTACCGCTCCCGGCCCACCGTGTTCGGGGCGCCCTCGATGGCCGGCGCGTACGTCTCGCGCATCCAGTCGCGCAGCTCCGCCACCGCGGCGGTCGCCCCGCGTGCGGCCTCGTCCAGCTCGGCCCGCAGCGCCTCCGGGCCCGCCGAGGCGAAGTCCTCGAACCAGCCCCGGCCCTCGCCCGTATCGACCCACTCGGTGAGCTGCCCGATGAACGCCTCGGTCGGGCGCGGCGCCGCGTACAGCTTGCGCTCCAGGCCCAGTTCCAGGGACTGCCGGTAGCCGGCCAGCGCGCCCGGCACCGCGCGCAGCCGCTCGGCGATCGCCGCCCAGTCATCCTCCGTCTGGGCCGGTGTCACGGTGAACACCTCGCGCACCGGGTGCACCACGGTCCCCAGATTGCCCACCGAGCGCAGGCCCTCGTCGGCCTCGTGCACGGCGAGCTCGGCGGTGAGCCGCTCGCGCAGCAGCCGGGCGCAGCGGCGCTCGATGCCGCTGTCCGCGCCGGGGAGGCGCTCGGCCTCGTCGAGCCGGGCGAGGGTGGCCCGCTGAAGCTCCGCGAGCGCCTCCTGGCCCGCGGGGGAGAGGTCGGGGAGCTTGGAGGAGCTCTCCTTCACACCGAGGTAGGTACCGGTCACCGGGTCGAGGGCGATCAGCTCGTCGACGTAGGCGTCGGCGACTTGGCGGGGCAGCGCGTTGTTGGTCTGTGACATGCGGACCATCCTGGTACGCGGCCCGCCGCACGTCACCCGGATTGAGCCGAGGGCGAAGGCGGCAGCAGCGGTCCGCAGTCCCACTGCTGGAAGATCAGCCGGGTCTCCACCCGGGCCACCTCCCGCCGGGCGGTGAACTCGTCCAGCACCAGCCGCTGCAGGTCCGTCATGTCCGCGACCGCGACATGCACCAGATAGTCGTCGGGGCCGGTCAGATGGAACACGGTCAGCGACTCCGGCAGCGCCCGGATACGCTCCACGAAGGGTCCCACCAGCTCCCGCCGGTGCGGCCGCACCTGCACCGACAGCAGCGCCTGGAGTCCCCGGCCCAGCTTGGCCGGATCCAGCTCCAGGCGGTGCCCGAGGATCACGCCGCAGCGGCGCAGCCGGGTCACCCGGTCCAGGCAGGTGGATGGTGCGACCCCGACCTGCGCGGCGAGGTCCCGGTAGGTCATCCGGGCGTCGTTCTGCAGCAGCCGCAGCAGATGGAGATCCACCGGATCCAGTACGACAGATTCGGCCACCGGCCGAACGTAGCACGGTTTCCGGCTGCAGAGACCCGGTCGGTGTTCACCCTTCGGTCATGGAACTGGGCATGGACACGCGTACCACGCGTTCATCTCGCGCACTGGCCACCGAGGCCGTGCACGCCGGCCGTGACGACCTCGCAGGCCTGGGACTGCACGCCCCGCCGATCGACCTGTCGACCACCTACCCCTCGTACGACAGCCGCGCCGAGGCAGCCCGCATCGACGCCTTCGCCACCACCGGCGCCGAACCGGACGGGCCGCCCGTCTACGGGCGGCTCGGCAACCCGACCGTCGCCCGCTTCGAGACCGCCCTGGCCCGTCTGGAGGGCACCGAGGCGGCGGTCGCCTTCGCCAGCGGTATGGCCGCGCTCAGCGCCGTCCTGCTGGCCCGGGGCGCCATGGGCCTGCGGCACGTCGTCGCCGTACGGCCGCTGTACGGCTGCAGCGACCATCTGCTGACCGCCGGGCTGCTCGGCACGGAGGTGACCTGGACCGACCCGGCCGGCGTCGCCGACGCGCTGCGCCCCGACACCGGGCTGGTGCTGGTGGAGTCCCCGGCCAATCCGACGCTCGCCGAGATCGACCTCAGGGCCGTCGCCCGGGCGTGCGGCTCGGTGCCGCTGCTGGTCGACAACACCTTCGCCACGCCGGTCCTGCAGCGCCCGGCCGAGCACGGGGCGCGCATCGTGCTGCACAGCGCCACCAAGTACCTCGGCGGGCACGGGGACGTGCTCGCCGGCGTGGTGGCGTGCGACGAGGAGTTCGCGGGCACGCTGCGGCAGATCCGCTTCGCCACCGGCGGCGTCCTGCACCCGCTGGCCGGCTATCTGCTGCTGCGCGGCCTGTCGACCCTCCCGGTGCGGGTGAGGGCCGCCTCCGCCAACGCCGCCGAGCTGGCCCGCAGGCTGGCCGCCGACCCGCGCGTGGAGCGGGTGCACTACCCGCGCATCGGCGGCGCCATGGTGTCCTTCGAGGTCCACGGGGACCCGCACCAGGTGATCGCCGGGGTCCGGCTGATCACCCCTGCGGTGAGCCTGGGCAGCGTGGACTCCCTCATCCAGCACCCGGCCTCCATCAGCCACCGCATCGTCGACGCCGACGACCGCAGGGGCGCCGGCGTCGGCGACCGCCTCCTGCGCCTCTCGGTCGGCCTGGAGGACGTCGAGGACCTGTGGGCGGACCTGGACGGCGCGCTCGGCGGGCACACCGGCACCGGGACCCGCCAGGAGGAACTGGTCCAGGGCTGACGCCCGGACCGGTGAACGACCCGGCCGTCCCCCTCCCCCGCACCCGGGGGAGGGGGACGGCCGTCGCTCTTCAGTCGCCCGTCGGTCGCTGCTTCGCCCGGTCTCAGGGGCGGGCGGCGTGCGCCCCGTGCCGCTGCCGCGGGCCGTGCGGCCCCATCCCGTCCAGGCGGGCGGTGATCACCAGGGTGCCCTCCTCGATCTGGTAGTCGAGGGGCAGGCCGAGGGCCCGCATCGCGGCGACCATGCCCGTGTTGGCGGCCCGGGTCACCGCGTACACGTCCGAGCAGCCCGCCTCGGCGGCCATCGCCACCAGCCGGGACAGCAGCTCGCCGCCGATGCCCCGGCGCTGCCAGGCATCCTCGACGATCAGCGCGACCTCGGTCTCGTCGCCGTCCCACAGCAGATGGCCGAGGCCGACGATGCGGCCGGACGAGGTCTGCGCGGCCAGCGTGCGGCCGAAGCGCGGGCTGAGCAGATGGCGCAGATAGCGGTCGGCGTCGCCCACGGGACCGTGGTAGCGCAGCCGCAGCGTCTGAGCCGAGCACCGCTCGTGCATCTCCAGCGCGGCCGGCAGATCACGGGTGTCCGCCCGGCGCACCGTGATGTCGCCGCCCTCCGGCAGGGTGAGCACGTCCCGGCCGCGCGGGATCCGCGGACCGAGCCGGGCGTCCAGCTCCACCAGCGCCCGCGCCCGGGCGAACTCGGTCGGGGTGAAGGGCAGATACGGCCGCTCCACGATGATCACCCCGCCCTCCGGGGCGCGCAGCCGCATCACGGTGTCCTTGAGCGACCCCTCCACCGGCCCCTGCGGCGCCGGCACCGCCGAGAACCGGGCGGCGGGCAGCGACCGGATGGTGCACCTGCCCAGCAACTGCCGCAGCGCCAGCGGAAGTTGCGCCGCGTCCTGAGCGGTGCGGGCCGCCAGGCCGAGCACCCGCGTCGGGGCGTCCACCAGATCGTGGGTGTCGGCGCGTTCGATCCAGGTGTCCCAGCCCCCGGCCCCCGAGGCGGCCTCCGTCAGCGCCCCGCCGTCCAGCCCGCCCGGTGCGCGCAGCAGGAACTCGTCCATCACGCCGTCTCCGAGCGGATGGGTCTGCAGACTCAGGATGTCGACCCCGTGCCCGGCCAGCGCCGCGCACAGCGCGGCGAGCGACCCGGGCTCGTCCCGCACCGTCGTCCGCATCCGCCACAGCACGCTCGGCCCGGCCTCGGCGGAAGACGGCCGGGCACCGCCGGTATCGCTCTCGGGCACCGGGGGCGCATGCCCGTGCCGTCGTGCCCACCACACATGGAAGCCGGCCCTGCCCCGCACCGTCCGTTTCGCCAGCTCCCGCAGATTGCAGATCACTTCAGACATGTCTCGACTCATGCACACCACTGTGAAGGAATGGTGTTTCCCGGTTACGAACTCACTGTGACCGATGAGTAACGAGTTCTGAAATCGGCTGCCGCCGCAGCGCTCATTTCCGGACGGCCTCCGCCGGCAGCCGTACGCCCTCCCGGATGCGGGCGGGAGGCAGGCGGGCGCAGCCGAGGACCCAGGTGGACGCCCTCGCCGGGGTCGTCAGGGCTCGTCCCCGTCCGCGGGCGGGCGCCGAGGCGGCGGGCAGCAGCAACTCCCGGGCTGGGGAGCCGGGTTCCGAGCGCCCTGCCCCGTGGCCCCCGTGCCTTCAGCCGCGCCCGCGTCGGTCGGTGCTGGAGGCCTGGCGGGAACCCCGGGGATCGCGTCGGCTCGGTCGGCGTCACTCTGCGAGAGGCCGCCGGGCCGGCCCACCGGTTTCCGCTGCCTACGAGGCCGCGGCGTCCACCTGCGCGGTCTCGGCGGCCGCCGTGCGGGCGCGGCTGCCGTCCAGGATGACGCGGGCGACCAGGGCCGGATCGTCGTTCATCGGCACATGGCCGCAGCCGGGGAGGCGGACCAGCCGGGCATGAGGGATGGTCTGCTTGGCGCGGACGCCCTGCCGGGGCAGCAGCAGCCGGTCCTTGGCGCCCCAGGCCACCGTGACGGGCACCCCGGGCACCGGATCGGTGAACCGGACGGCACGGCCCGCGCGCAGCGTCTCGAAGAACCCCTCGGCGTGCTTCAGCGCGAGCGTCTCGGCGACCACCGCCTCGGGGGAACGACGGGCGGGGCGGGCGTAGATGGTGCTGGTCAGCGCCGTCCGCCCGGCCGCCGAACGGGCCAGCCGCTCCACCAGCGGCAGCGGCAGCCGCTCCGCGATCCGCCGCATCCCGAGCAGCACCCCGAAGGCGTAGCGCCGCTCGGCCTGGGTCCAGAACCCGGCGGGGGACAGGGCGGTGACGGACCGTACGAGCTTGGCGCGGCCGAGTTCCAGGGCCAGCAGACCGCCCAGCGAGTTGCCCGCGACGTGCGGCCGGCCGAGCTCCAGCTCCCGGCACAGCGCGCCCAGCGCGGCGTTCATGGTCGGCAGGTCGTGGGCGAGCCCGTCCGGCAGCTTGCCGGACGCCCCGAATCCGGGCAGGTCCACGGCGATCACCTCGCGCTCGGTGGCCAGGATGTCGACCACCGGGTCCCAGGCCTGGCGGTGGTGGCCGATCCCGTGCAGCAGGAGCAGCGGTTCGCCGCGGCCCACGCGCGCATAGGAGAGGGTCACGCGCTGCGGGCCGTGGGGTGAGGTGACCTCGAAGGAGACGGTCGCTGACATGAAGGTGCTCTCCTCGTCTGGGTCTCGCGGGCGGGGACGCCGTAGACAGCTTGTCAGCAATTGCTACCGACGGGTAGCCCCTGAATCCGGCCGTCCGCCACCCGCGTCCGCGGCGCGCTGGTTCCGCGCCCGCACTGCCCCGCCGGGAACCGCCTGGACAGCGCCGCGGGCGTGGGCTGGGATGGAGCGGTGACCACCGACACCGAGACCGATGTCTTCGAAGAGCACCGCCCCGTCCTCCTCGGGGTCGCCTACCGCATGCTGGGCCGGGTGGCCGACGCCGAGGACGTGGTCCAGGAGGCCTGGCTGCGCTGGTCCGGCGGCGACCGCTCCGACGTGCGCGACCCGCGCGGCTACCTGGTGCGCGTCACCACCCGCCTCGCCATCGACCGGCTGCGCCAGATCAAGTCCCGCGGCGAGACCTACGTCGGGCCCTGGCTGCCCGAACCCTGCGTCACGGACTTCGGCGACCGCGCCCCGGACACCGCCGAACAGGCCGTGCTCGCCGACTCGGTCTCCCTCGCCGTCCTGGTCGTCATGGAGTCGCTGTCGCCGCTGGAGCGCGCGGTGTTCGTGCTCCGCGAGGCCTTCGGATACCCGTACGCCGACATCGCGGCCATGCTCGACCGCGGCGAGGCGGCGGTGCGGCAGCTCGCCGGGCGGGCTCGCAAGCACGTGGAGGAGCGCCGCCCGCGCTACGAGGTCGACCCCGCCCAGCGCCGCGATCTGACCGAGCGCTTCCTGGCCGCGGCCGGCGGCGGTGACCTTCAGGCGCTGCTGGAACTCCTCGCGCCCGATGTGCGCCTCGTCGGCGACAGCGGCGGCAAGGTGCGCGGCCCCCTGCGGGAGCTGGCCGGCGCCGACAAGGTGGGCCGCTTCATCAAGGGTGTCGCCGGCAAGGGCGTGCCCGACTTCTCGGTGCGCTTCATCGAGGTCAACGGCGGCCCGGCGCTGCTGGTGCTCTCCGGCGGGAAGCCCGACGCGGTCTTCCAGGTGGACGTCGCCGACGGGCGCATCCAGACCGTGTACATCATCCGGAACCCGGACAAGCTGCAGGCGGTGGCCGCGCTGCCGCCGGCCCCGTAGTCCCGTCGGTCCCGGCCTCCTCTGCGACAGACCCCCGCCATGCGGCGGGGGTCCCGTCGTCGCGGGGGATTGGTATTGACCAAGGGGTCGGGCCCCCTTATGGTCGCTGACAAGTGAAACAACCTTTAATAAACAAGGGCGCTAAAACGCCGCCGGACTCAGCCATCGTGGAGGACAGGGTGGGGACCACGCAGCTGGAGACGGTGCCGGAACCGAAGTACTGGCACCTCAGGACCGTGCTCAGCGAAGCGCTGGAGAACGAGTTCTCGGTGGGGGAGGTCCTGCCCAACGAGCGTGAGCTCGCGGCACGGTTCGGCGTCGCCCGTGCGACCCTCCGGCAGGCTCTGGAGCAGCTGGAACTGGAGGGCAGGCTGCAGCGCCGCCGCGGCGTCGGCACGACCGTCGCCCCGCCCCGCATGGGTGTCTCCGTCGGCCCCGCGCAGCACGGCTGGCCGGGCGCCCCCGGCGACGCCTGGCAGGCCCTGGACTGCACCCTCGAGGTGCCGCCCGCCTCCGTCGCCGAGACCCTGGTCACCGGCCGGGACGAGCCGGTGCACATCGTGCGCCGCTCCCGCGTCTCGCACGGCCAGCCCGTCGCCGCCGAGCTCCTCTACATCCCGGCCTCCTCCGTCCCGGACCTGACCGGCATCGACCTGCCGTCCGGCACGGCCCGGGCACGTGCCGTCCTGCGCGAACTGCAGCACCTGGAGCTGGAACGCCAGGAGAACACCGTGGAGCTGGGCTCCGCCAACGCCGAGGACGCCCGCGAACTGGACCGCCTCCCCGGTGCTCCGGTGCTGGTCGTCACCACCCGGTTCATCACCCGCGGCCGCACCGCCGCGCTCTCCGTGGCCACTTACCGCGCCGACACCTGCCGGCTCACCTTCGGTGACACGGGCGCGGTGGAGATCCACCACGGCCCGGAGCGCCGGGCGTCCTGAGCACGTACGGGTCCTGAGGGCCGCTGGAGGGTCGTCTTCCGGCGGCCGGGGGAGCGGGTGCGGTTGCCGACAGTACCGCCCGTTTACCGACGGGCCGGTCTGCCTATGGGCCGTCACGTTCCCGCCCACCGGCGGGGCCCCTGCGCTCCCGCCTACCGGCGGGCCGTCACCGTGCCCTCCACCGCGAAGAGTTGCTCCTCCACATGATCGAGGGCCAGCCGCAGCGCACCCGTCGCCACCGCCGCCTCGCCGAGCAGGGACAGGGCGACCCTCGGCGGGCGCAGGCAGTAGCGGGCCAGTTCACGGCGCAGCGGCTCCAGCACCCCGTCCAGGCCCGCCGCCCAGCCGCCGATCACGACCAGCTCCGGATCGAGGGCGAGCACCAGCGCGGCCACGTCGTGCACCAGCCGCTGGATGAAGCGGTCGACCGCCGCCATCGCCCGCTGGTCGCCCTCCCGCGCCTGCGCGAACACCGCCGCGACCGCCTGCTCGTCGAGCGGATGCAGCGGCTTGTCGGTGGTGGACAGCAGCGCCTCCGGCGTGGCCTCCCGGCCCAGCAGATGCAGTGCCCCGATCTCCCCGGCCGCCCCGCCGTACCCGCGGTGCAGCCGGCCGCCGATCAGTGAACCGGCCCCCGGGCTGAGCCCGGCCAGCACGAACACCACGTCGCAGGTCTCCTTGGCGGAACCCTTCCAGTGCTCGGCCACCGCCGCCGCGTTGGCGTCGTTCTCCACCAGCACCGGGCACTTGAACGACCGGCTCAGCCGCGCGCCGAGACCCAGCCCCGTCCAGCCGGGCAGCGCCGTGCCCAGCCGCACCGTGCCGTCCGCCTCCACGATGCCGGGCGTGCCCACGCCCACGGCCCGGAGCGAGTCGTGCGGCACACCGGCGTGGCGCAGCAGATCGGTGACGGCGGTACGCGCCCGCTCCAGCCGCTCGTCCGCCTCGACCGTCTCGTCGACGTCCTTCACCTCGGCGCCGATCACCCGGCCGTCCAGGTCGGCGAGGAGCGCGGCCACCCGGTGCGCCCCGATCTCCAGGCCCAGCAGATGTCCGGCCTCCGCGCGGAACCGGAACCTCCGGGCCGGGCGCCCCTGGCGCCGGGCGGACGTCTCGTCGGCCGCCGCCTCCACCACCAGACCGGCCTCGATGAGCCCCTCGACGACGCCTTCCACCGTCGGCCGGGACAGCCCGGTCACGCGGGTGACCTCGGTCAGCGTCGCGCAGTCCGTGGCCCGCAACGCGTGCAGCACCACCGCGGAGTTGATCCTCCGTAGCAGCGAGGGATCCCCGCCGGTCAGCCGCCCCACCGTCCGTCCTCCCAGCTCGTGCGCGTGATGGGCGGATCGTACTCGGCAGGCGGAACCCCGGACACCTCCGGGCAGCGGGACCGTTCCCGCCCTGCTGGTGGGCCTGCTCACCACCCTCGCCGCACTGCTCGCGGGCCAGAGCGGGGCCGGAAGTCGGCCGTGTCTGACCGGAAGTCGCCTGACGCACCGCCAAGTGTCAGTGGCGACGGGTTTACTGGACCTCATGGACATCGCACAGCACATCGCCCTCATCGACGAGCTGTGCTTCCGCCCCTTCCCGGCGGAGCACGGTCCGTCGGACGCCGGCTTCTCGGGGCCCGGCCACCATGTGGCCGTACTGCGGGCGGACCCCGGCCTGCGCGACGGCGACCCGGGCGACTGGGCGGTGACGGTGGACCAGTACGAGAAGGAACGCGACGCCCTGCACGAGATGCTGTCGGCCCGCTGGGGCGAGGCGGACCTGTGGAACCTGCAGACGGTGCTGCTGCGCGGCGCCGAGGAGGAGATACCCGAGCCCTGGGCCCGGCTCGCCGCCGGTGCCCGGGCGGCATGGCTGTGGGAGGCCGAGGGCACCGGCCGCTGGGTCGCCGTCGCCGTCGCCGACCGGGACCCGGACGATGCGGTGCAGTTGCTGGCGGTGGTGGCGGAGACCGCCCCACCCTGACCGCGTGCCTGGCCCTGACCCGCCCGCTCACGGAGCCCGCTCACGACCCGCGCGGATCAGCGATCGGCTCAGCCCAGCCCTCCGCGGCCTCGCGTCCTCGCTCAGCCCTCCGCGGCCTCGCGTCCTCGCTCAGCCCTCTGCCGCCTCACGCAGCCGCGCGAATTCCTCCGCCAGCGTCTGAGCCGTCCAGTGCGCGTTCAGCCCGCTCGGATTGGGCAGCACCCACACCCGCGTGTCCCCGATGACCCGCTCCTGCGGGCCCACCCGCGCCGCGGGGTCGCCGAAGGCCGCGCGATACGCGGTGATCCCCACCACGGCCAGCCAGCGCGGGCGCAGCCGGGCCACCTTCTCGGCGAGCAGCCGCCCGCCCTCCCGGTACTCCTCGGCGCTCAGCTCGTCGGCCCGGGCCGTCGCACGCGCCACCACATTGGTGATGCCGAGCCCGTACGACAGCAGTTCCCGCTGCTCCGACGGCTTCAGCAGCCGCGGGGTGAAACCGGACCGGTGCAGCGCGGGCCAGAAGCGGTTGCCGGGACGGGCGAAGTGATGGCCCGTCGCGGCCGTCATCAGACCGGGGTTGATGCCGCAGAACAGCACCCGCAGGCCGTCCGCGACCACGTCCGGCACCAGCCCGTCGCGGGCGGCCTCGAGCTCCTCGCGGGTGAAGCGGGTCAGAGGATCGCCCCGGGGCTGTAGCCGGCGGCCTCCGGGTGCTGCTTGACGATCTCCTCGATCCGGGCGACGACGGTGGCGACCTGGTCGCCCGCGGCGCCGGTGAAGGACAGCTTGTCCGCCATCAGCGCCTCCAGCTCGTCGCGGCCGAGGGGCAGACGCTCGTCGGCCGCGAGCTTGTCCAGCAGGTCGTTGCGCTCCGCGCCCTGCTCGCGCATCGCCAGGGCGGTGGCCACGGCGTTCTCCTTGATCGCCTCGTGTGCGACCTCACGCCCGACACCCGCGCGCACCGCGCCCATCAGCACCTTGGTGGTGGCCAGGAACGGCAGGTAGCGGTCCAGCTCCCGCGCCACGACGGCGGGGAAGGCGCCGAACTCGTCGAGCACGGTCAGGAAGGTCTCCAGCAGGCCGTCGAGCGCGAAGAACGCGTCCGGCAGCGCCACCCGGCGCACCACCGAGCACGAGACGTCGCCCTCGTTCCACTGGTCGCCCGCCAGCTCGCCGGTCATCGAGGCGTAGCCGCGCAGAATGACCATCAGGCCGTTGACGCGCTCGCAGGAGCGGGTGTTCATCTTGTGCGGCATCGCGGAGGAGCCGACCTGGCCCGGCTTGAACCCCTCGGTGACCAGCTCGTGCCCGGCCATCAGCCGGATCGTCTTGGCCAGCGACGACGGGGCCGCGGCGAGCTGCACCAGCGCGGTGACCACCTCGTAGTCGAGGGAGCGCGGGTAGACCTGGCCGACGGAGGTGAACCTCTCGGAGAAGCCCAGATGCCCGGCGATCCGCCGCTCCAGCTCGGCCAGCTTGCCCGCGTCGCCGCCGAGCAGGTCCAGCATGTCCTGGGCGGTGCCGACCGGACCCTTGATGCCGCGCAGCGGGTAGCGGTTCAGCAGCTCCTGGACCCGTCCGTAGGCCACCAGCAACTCGTCGGCGGCGGTCGCGAAGCGCTTGCCGAGGGTGGTGGCCTGCGCGGCCACATTGTGCGAGCGGCCCGCCATCACCAGCTCGCCGTACTCACCGGCCAGCTTGCCCAGCCGGGCCAGCACGGCCACCGTACGGTCGCGCATCAGCTCCAGGGAGAGCCGGATCTGCAGCTGCTCGACGTTCTCGGTGAGGTCGCGCGAGGTCATGCCCTTGTGCACGTGCTCATGGCCGGCGAGGTCGTTGAACTCCTCGATCCGCGCCTTCACATCGTGCCGGGTGACCTTCTCGCGCTCGGCGATGGAGGCCAGGTCGACCTGGTCGAGGACGCGCTCGTAGTCGGCGATCGCCGCGTCCGGCACCTCGATCCCGAGGTCCTTCTGGGCGCGCAGCACGGCGAGCCAGAGCTGCCGCTCCAGCTTCACCTTCTGCTCGGGCGACCAGAGCGTGGCGAGCTCGGCGGAGGCGTACCGTCCGGCGAGGACATTGGGGATACGGGGCTTAGCGGGCGCAGCAGTCACGTGGAGCGATTCTACTGGCGATTCCTGCAGGCCCTCGCCACGGGCCCGCTTGGCGGAAGCTACAAGACACCCCGGCCCGGTCGCCGGCGCACCCCGGACCCGGTGGGCCGCAGGGCCGAGAGCACCCGGCGTCGGCTACCGGGCGCCCTGGACCCGGTCGCCCTCGAAGGGCAGCAGTTCGGGGCGCTTGGGCGGCAGGCCGTCGCCCGAGGAGCGGCCGGTGAGGCGGCGGCCTATCCACGGCAGCAGATGACGGCGGGCGAAGCGCACGTCCTCGATCCGCCGGGCCACCCAGCGGGGCGGCAGCGTCGCCTCCGGCGGCAGATGCCACTCGGGGTCCTCGGGCGGGTAGCCGAGGGTCTGCCACACCGCCTCGGCGACCCGGCGGTGCCCCTCGGCGTTCAGATGCAGCCGGTCCGCGTCCCACAGCCGGGGATCGCCGAGCGCCGGCGCCCCGTACAGGTCGACGACCAGGGCGCCGTGCTTGTGCGCCAGCTCCTCGACGCACTCGAACAACGCCTCCATGCGCGGCCGGAACCGCTCCAGCACCGGGCCCTGCCGGCCCGGGCTGCGCATCAGCACCAGCTGACCGCAGTGCGGCGCCAGCCGCTCCACGGCCTCGGTGAGCAGAGACCGCACCCGCCCCATGTCGCACTTGGGGCGCAGCGTGTCGTTCAGGCCGCCGACCAGGGTGACCACATCGGCCCGCATCGCCGCGGCCGCGTCCACCTGCTCGTCGACGATCTGCCGGATCAGCTTGCCGCGCACCGCGAGGTTGGCGTAGCGGAAGCCGGGGTTGACCGCGGCCATCCGGGCGGCCAGCAGATCGGCCCAGCCCCGGTAGGTGCCGTCCGGCAGCAGGTCCGACATGCCCTCGGTGAAGGAGTCGCCGACGGCGACCAGGCTGGTGTGGGTGGGACGCGGCTGCGTCGTCTCGCTCGTCTCCATGACGGCACAGATGCTATCCCGTGCACATACCAGCCGGTCGGTCGGCTCCCCTCGCCCCGCCCCGCCGCGGGCGTCTCAGCCCCGCTCGGCCCGCCGCCCGAACAGCTCCTGCAGCACGTCCTCCATGGTCACCAGGCCCGCCAGCCGCCCGTCGGCGCCGATGACGGCCGCCAGATGGGTGCGGCTGCCGCGCATCGCGGTGAGCACGTCGTCCAGCGGGGTGCTCTCCCGCACCCGCGCGATCGGGCGCATGTCCCGCAGCCGGAACGGCAGGTCCCGGGGCGAGGCGTCCAGGGCGTCCTTCACATGCAGATAGCCCACGATCCGGCGGCCCTCGTCCACCACCGGGAAGCGGGAGAACCCTGACTCCGCCGACAGCCGCTCCAGGCCCTCCGGAGTGACGCCCACGCTCGCATAGACCACCCGCTCCAGCGGCAGCACCACGTCCCGCACCGGCCGGCGGCCCAGCTCCAGCGCGTCGTGCAGCCGCTCCTGCGCCCGGTCGTCGATCAGACCGGCCTCACCGGAGTCCTTCACGATCTGCGCCAGCTCGGCGTCCGAGAAGGACGCCACCACCTCGTCCCGCACCTCGACCCGCAGCAGCCTCAGCAGGGCGTTGGCGAAGGCGTTGATGGTGAAGATCACCGGCCGCAGGCCCCGCGACAGCGCCACCAGCGGCGGGCCGAGCAGCAACGCGCTGCGCACCGGCTCCGCCAGCGCGATGTTCTTCGGCACCATCTCGCCCAGCAGCATGTGCAGATACGTCGCCAGCGTCAGCGCGATCACGAACGACACCGCGTGGCCCGCGCCCGACGGCACGCCCATCGCGCGGAACACCGGCTCCAGCAGATGCGCGATGGCCGGCTCGGCGACCACACCCAGCACCAGGGTGCACAGGGTGATGCCGAGCTGTGCCGCCGCCATCAGCGCGGACACGTGCTCGAGCCCCCACAGCACGCTCTTGGCGCGCCGGTCGCCCTGCTCGGCGTACGGCTCGATCTGGCTGCGGCGGACCGAGATCAGCGCGAACTCCGCGCCCACGAAGAAGGCGTTGACGACGAGCGTCGCCAGACCGATCAGCAGCTGTACGGCGGTCATCGCCGGGCCTCCTTGCCGTCCTCGGCGGTCCCGCCGTCCCGCGTGGTGACCACCCGCTCGTCGTCGAGCGGCGCGTGCAGCAGGACCCGGGCGGCGCGGCGGCCCGTCGCGTCCACGACCTCCATCCGCCATCCGGCGACCGTCAGCGCGTCACCGACGGCGGGAATGCGTCCCAGCTTCGTCGCCACCAGCCCGGCCAGCGTCTCGTAGGGGCCCTCCGGAACGCGCAGACCCAGCCGGGCGAGCTGGTCCATGCGCGCGGAGCCGTCGGCTGAGAACAGGGCGTGCCCCTCCTCGTCCGTGCCGGCCGGGGCCAGCTCGGGCGTCTCATGCGGGTCGTGCTCGTCGCGGACCTCGCCGACGACCTCCTCCACGATGTCCTCCAGCGTGGCCACGCCCGCGGTGCCGCCGTACTCGTCGATCACCACGGCCATGGTGCGCCGGTCGGACAGCCGGTCCAGCAGCCGGTCGACGGTCAGCGACTCCGGCACCAGCAGCGGTTCGCGCATCACCTCGGACACCGGTATGTGCGCCCTGCGCTCCGCGGGCACCGCCAGTACGTCCTTGATGTGCGCGGTGCCGACCACCGAGTCGAGGGTGTCGCGGTAGACGGGGAACCGGGACAGACCGGTCGCCCGGGTCGCGTTGGCCACGTCCTCGCAGGTCGCGTGCTCCTCGAGCGCCATGACCTGCACGCGCGGGGTCATCACGTTCTCCGCGGTGAGGTCGGCCAGGTTCAGGGTGCGGACGAACAGCTCGGCCGTGTCGGCCGCGAGCGCGCCCTCCCTGGCCGAGTGGCGGGCCAGCGCCGCCAGCTCCTGGGGACTGCGGCCCGGCGCCAGCTCCTCGGCGGGCTCCAGTCCCATGCGGCGCACGATGCGGTTGGCGGTGTTGTTGAGGTGGGTGATGAAGGGGCGGAACGCGGCGCTGAACCAGCGCTGTGCGTTGCCCACCCGCTTGGCGATCGCCAGCGGCGAGGAGATCGCCCAGTTCTTGGGCACCAGCTCGCCCACCACCATCAGGAACACGGTGGACAGGCCCGTGCCGATCACCAGCGCCACCGAGTGCGCCGTCGCCTCGGAGGCGCCGAGGTCCTGCATCGGGCCCGCGATCAGCGCGGCGACCGAGGGCTCGGCGAGCATGCCCACGATCAGGTTGGTGACCGTGATGCCGAGCTGGGCGCCGGACAGCTGGAACGTCAGATTCCGTACCGCCTTCAGCGCGCCCGCGGCGCCCCGCTCGCCGCGCTCCACGGCGCGTTCCAGCTCGGCGCGCTCGACCGTGGTGAGGGAGAACTCGGCCGCCACGAAGGCGCCGCAGGCGAGGGAGAGCAGGATCGCCACCAGAAGGAGGAGCACTTCGGTCATCGGGTCACCTCCGTCCCATGGTCGAACAGGACGGGGACGACCGCGCGATGTCTGCTACTGGGAGGCTCGCCCATGGGCGGACGCGCACCAACCTTTCCGAAGTGACCGGCGCTTGCAGGCGACCGATGAACCGAGTGACCCCTCAAGGGTAAAGGATCAGCAAAGGATCCTGGTCGTGCCGTGGATCACCGCTGAGCGGCTTCACCCAGCGACGCCACTGCTCCTCCGGCTGGTACCCCGCAGCGGCCCACGCATGATGCGCCGTCTCGTTGCGCTGCAGCACCATCGCGTCCGCCCGGCGGCCCCCGAGCCGTACGAACCGCTCCTCGGCCGCCGCCAGCAGCGCGGAGGCGATGCCCTGACGGCGGCGGTCCGGATGCACCGCCAGCCGGTAGAGATGACAGCGCCAGCCGTCGAACCCCGCGATGACCGTGCCGACCAGCTCCCCGCCCCGCTCGGCCAGCAGCAGCGCCTGAGGATCCCGCGCGACCAGCCGCTCGGCACCCTCCCGGTCGTCACTGATGCTGGTGCCCTCGGCGGCCGTCTTCCAGAAGGCCAGCACCTCGTCCAGATCCTCGGCCGTCGCGGCCCGTGTCCGCAGCTCACTCATGAAGTGATCACAGCACCGCGGCCCAGGGCCACCCGCCCATTTCCACCATCCGGACACCCGGCTCACTCGTGGGCGATCGCCGCCAGCACGTTCATCCGGGACGCCCGCAGCGCCGGCAGCAGCGCCGCCGCGATGCCCGAGGTCAGCTTCACGACGCTGCGCTCGTCGGCGTACCAGTCGACGGCGAGGGCCGGCGCACCCCCTATCGGCTTCACCGGCTCGTTGTCCTTGTCGGTGACCGTGATGTTCCCCGCCTCGACATCCGGATGAGCCGCCTGCACCCCCTCGAGCCCCGTCAGCCGCTCCGCGACCGAGGCCGGCAGGGTCTGCACCGCCCCCGTGGGCACCGACGACTCCAGACCCTCCTTCGGCAGGACCGTCACATCGGCGGAGGTGGAGGCGAACAGCCGGTCGAAGGTACGCGAGACCGTGTCCGAGAAGATCAGGCTGCCCGCGACGAACGCCACCGACAGCAGCACGGCCAGCGCGGACAGCACCAGCCGCCCCTTGTGGGCGAGGAAGCTCCTGAGCGTCGCCTTCAGCACCGCGTCAGTCCCTCTCGGCGTCCGACTGGGCCCGGATCACATCGAAGCGCTTCATCCGCTCCAGCACGGCCTCCGCGGTGGGCCGCTGCATCTCATCGATGATCCGCCCGTCCGCCAGGAACAGCACCAGATCGCTGTGCACGGCGGCCCCCGGATCATGCGTGACCATCACCACGGTCTGACCCAGCCCGTCCACCGCCTCCCGCAGAAAGCCGAGCACCTCCAGACCGGCCCGCGAGTCCAGATTCCCGGTCGGTTCGTCCGCGAAGATCAGCTCCGGCCGCGAGGCCAGCGCCCGCGCACAGGCCACCCGCTGCTGCTGCCCGCCGGACAGCTGCGCCGGCCGGTGCTTCAACCGGTCCCGCAGCCCCAGCGTGTCGATCACCCGGTCCAGCCACTCCTGATCCGGCTTCTTGCCCGCGATGTCCATGGGCAGCGTGATGTTCTCCAGCGCGTTCAGCGTCGGAATGAGATTGAACGACTGGAACATGAACCCGACCCGGTCCCGGCGGCCGGGTCAGCTCACGGTCCTTCAGCGCGGTGATCTCGGTGTCCCCGAGCCACACCTGACCGGCCGAGACGGTGTCGAGCCCCGCCAGACAGTGCATCAGCGTCGACTTCCCCGACCCCGAGGGACCCATCACCGCGGTGAACCGCCCGCGCGCGATGTCCACGTCCACCGAATCCAGGGCCAGCACGGTCGTCTCGCCCGAGCCGTACGCCTTGGTCAGACCGCGGGCCCGGGCCGCGATCCCGTCGGCCGAGGGCTCGTGCTCCGCAGCAGGTGTGGACAAGGCCGCCTCCTTGAGGAGAGGACGTCAGCTGTCGCGCCCGAGGGTAAGTGCCCCGTCCCGCAGCCGATATCCCCCGTGAGTGCAGCACCGCCTCCACCCCAGGAAGGGGCCCGGACACCCGGTGTAAGGGCCACGTACCCTCAGTCCGACACCGGCCGCCACGCAGTGCCGAGCACACAGAACGACTGAGGCAACGCCGGCCCGTTCTCGGGCATCATCATCCGCCGGTACGGCCCCAGTTCGAACCCGGCCGCCCGCAGCGAGCCCACCGGGTCCCTGGCCAGGTGGCAGCCACCGGCCAGGGGCGGCCAGACCGTCGCGTCCATCGCGCGCTGGGTGAACCGCATGACCTTGCCGCCGCCGGCGCCGTGCTCGAAGAAGCGCAGCTCGCCGCCCGGCCGCAGCACGCGCCGGATCTCCGACAGCGCCCGCGGAACGTCCCGCACGCTGCACAGCACCAGGGACACCACGGCCGCGTCGAACGCCTCGCTCTTGACCGGCAGCGCCTCGGCGGCGCCGGGGGCGACGTCCACGGGCATCTGGGCGCGCAGGGCGGCGTCGACGGCCAGCTTGCGCAGGTGGCGCTCCGGTTCGATGGCGACGACCTCGGAGACGGTGCCGGGGTAGTGGGCGAAGTTCAGGCCGTTGCCGGCGCCGATCTCGATGACTCTGCCGGAGAGGCCGGTCAGGAGGCGCCGGCGGACGTCGGCCATGTGCATGCGGGTCTCGGCGGCGACGCTGGCGCGGGCGTAGTAGCGGGCGAACAGGGGATGGTGCACGGCATCCCGCGGTGCCTTGGTGGATCCAGCTGACCGCAACGGCATCGGTACCTCCCCGGGAACGGGCCCTACCGCGATTCTCCCCCGCGGGGGGCGCGAGATGCGTGCCCCGTGCGTATCCAGTTGCGTGTCGTTCGGTTTGGGGTGCTACGCCGACGGCTCCCCTTGCTGGTAGGGCACGCCGGCGTGGGTGCCGGCCGGGGGTGGGTTGCGCTGGCCCCGCTGGAGGGGGTGCCTCCCCCACTCTCGGCTGCGCTCGAGCGGGGGCACCCCCATCGCCCACCCTCCCCCACTCTCGACTTCGCTCGAGCGGGGGGACCCCCATCGCCCACCCTCCCCCACTCTCGACTTCGCTCGAGCGGGGGGACCCCCATCGCCCTGGGCGGCACGAATGCCCGCAGTTGCGCGGCTGCGCTGCCCGCAGCTACGTAGCGGTAGCCGCGCGCGGCGCCCAGCCGAAGCGGGGCGCAGGCGGGCCGCACTCGCGCGCGGCGGGGAGGGGCCGGGGTGGTGGTGTGCGCCCGCAGCGGCTGGCGCGTCCGCGCCCGTACTCCGGTGAGAAGCCGATTTCGCGCCAGACCGAGGACGGATACCACCACCCCGGCCCCGACTCACCCACCCAGCGTGGGCGCTACGCGCACCCCCACCGGAGGGACAGTTGCGCCGCAGGCATGGCCACGCGAACCCCCACCTAGCCCGCAGCCGCACGCGTACGGAATGCCTCCGCGTCCCAGGTGCCGTCGAGCTGGGGGGCCAGCCACTCCGGGGACCGGGTCCGGAACGTCTCCGGGGGGAGGGATGCCGCGGCCTCGGGCACCGCGCCCAGCAGGGGGACGCCGGTCACGTCGGGGAGGTCCAGGAGGTTGCAGCGGGCGGCGAGGTCAGGATCCGCCGGCCAGCTGCCGACCACCAACCCCGCGACCTCCAGCCCGCGCCGCTGCAGCTCATGTACCGTCAGCTCGCTCACATTGAGCGTCCCCAGCCCCGCCGACGTCACCACCAGCACCGGCGCCCCGAGCAACTCCGCCGCATCCGCAAGCGTGCCCCCCGCCGCATCGAACCGCACCAGCAGCCCACCCGCACCCTCCACCAGCACCAGATCGAACTCCGCCGCCAGCTTCGCCGCCCGCTCCGCCACATCCTCCGGATGCACCGGCGCCCGCCCGGCCCGCCGCGCCGCCGTCGCCGGCGCCAGCGGCTCCGGGTACCGCGCCAGTTCCCCGGCCCAGACACCGCCCCCCGCCAGCCGCGCGATCTCCTCCGCGTCCCCGGCCTCGCCCGGCCCCACCCCCGTCTGCGCCGCCTTCAGCACCGCCACCGACCGCCCGGCGGCAGCCACGGCCGTCGCAGCGACCGCCGCCGTGACGACCGTCTTGCCGACCTCGGTCCCGGTCCCCGTGATCACCAGTACCGGCACGTCACGTCACCCCACCCTCGCCGCGGCGCACACCGCACGTGCGATCCGGGCGACATCATCGTCAGCCGTGACATACGGCGGCATCGTGTAGATCAGATCCCGGAACGGCCGCAGCCACACCCCCTCGGCCACCGCGGCCCGCGTCGCCGCCGCCATGTCCACCTCGTGATCGAGCTGCACGACCCCGATCGCCCCGAGCACCCGCACGTCCCGCACGCCCGGCAGCCCCGCCGCCTCGGCGAGCCCGTCCCGCAGCCCCGCCTCGATCCGCTTGACCTCCGCGGCCCAGTCCTGCCCCAGCAGCAGCTCGATCGACGCACACGCCACCGCCGCCGCCAGCGGATTGCCCATGAACGTCGGCCCGTGCGCCAGCACCGGCACCTCGCCGCGCGAGATCCCCTCGGCCACCCGCTCCGTGCACAGCGTCGCCGCCATGGTCATGTAACCACCGGTCAGCGCCTTGCCCACGCACATCACATCCGGCGCCACGGCCGCATGCTCGGCAGCGAACAGCGCACCCGTGCGCCCGAACCCGGTGGCGATCTCGTCGAACACCAGCAGCACGTCGTGCGCGTCGCACACCTCGCGCAGCACCCGCAGATACGCGGGGGAGTGGAACCGCATGCCCCCCGCACCCTGCACCACCGGCTCCACGATCACCGCGGCCAGCTCCCCGGCGTGCCGCTCGACCATCTCCCGCAGATGCCCGGCGTACGCCTCCTCGTACCCGGCGGGCGGCGCGTCCGCGAACACCTGCCGGGGCAGGGCACCGGCCCACAGGTCGTGCATCCCGCCCTCGGGGTCGCAGACCGACATCGGGTGCCAGGTGTCCCCGTGATAGCCGCCCCGCCAGGTCAGCAGCCGCCGCTTCTCGGGCCGGCCGAGCGAACGCCAGTACTGCAGGCACATCTTGATCGCGACCTCGACCGACACCGACCCGGAGTCGGCCAGGAACACATGCTCCAGCCCCTCCGGCGACATGTCGACAAGGAGCTTCGCCAGCCGCACGGCGGGCTCGTGCGTGAGCCCGCCGAACATCACATGGCTCATCCGCGCCAGCTGCTCACGGGCCGCCTCGTTCAGCACGGGGTGGTTGTAGCCGTGGATCGCCGACCACCAGGACGACATCCCGTCCACCAGCTCGCCCGAGCCGTCGGCGAGCTTCAGCCGCACCCCGCTGGCCGACTCCACGACCAGCGGCTCCCGCTGACCCGGCATCGGCCCGTACGGATGCCACACATGCCGCCGGTCGAGTTCCAGAATCTCGGAGAGGGACAGCTCAGGCATTGGGCGCGAGATCCGTCCCGGCACCCCGGCGCCGCACCGCGACCAGATCGGGCCGCGGCCCGGAGACCGGCGCCGCCGCACCTTCCTCGTGCGCCCCGCACGCACCCCCCGCATGCGACCCGCACACGTCACCGCCACCCGCATGCGACCCGCACACGTCACCGTCACCCGAATCCACGCCGCACACGCCACCGTCCGTCGCATGCGACCCGCAGGCATCACCACCCCCCGCATGCGACCCGCACACATCACCACCCGCACGCGCCCCGCACGCTCCCCCGGAGCGCTGGGCCCGATGCTCAGGCAACGTCACCTCATCCGCACCCTCCACCTCGAACCCGGCATCCGCGATCATCTCCAGGTCCGCCTTCCCCGCCTGCCCCTCACTGGTCAGGTAGTCCCCGAGGAAGATCGAGTTGGCCAGGTGCAGCGCCAGCGGCTGCATCGTCCGCAGATGCACCTCACGCCCGCCCGCGATCCGCACCTCCACATCGGGGCACACGAACCGCACCATCGCCAGGATCCGCAGGCACCGCTGCGGCGTCAGGTTCCACTCCTTGGCCAGCGGCGTCCCCTCGAACGGGATGAGGAAGTTCACCGGCACCGAGTCGGGGTCGAGCTCCCGCAGCGAGAAGACCACGTCCACCAGGTCCTCGTCGCTCTCACCCATGCCGGCGATCAGCCCGGAGCAGGCCGAGAGCCCCGCCGCATGCGCCTTCTGCACGGTGTCCACCCGGTCCGCGTACGTGTGCGTGGTCGTGATGTCCCCGTACGTCGCCTCCGACGTGTTGAGGTTGTGGTTGTACGCGTCCGCCCCCGCCTCGCGCAGCCGCTCCGCCTGGCCGTCGGAGAGCAGACCGAGGCAGGCGCACACCTCGACGCCCTCGTTCTGCTCCTTGATCGCCTTGATGGTGTCGGACACCCGCTCGACGTCCCGGTCAGTGGGGCCGCGCCCGGAGGCCACCAGGCACACCCGCTTGGCCCCGCCCGCGAGGCCCGCGGCGGCCACCTTCGACGCCTCGTCCGGCTTGAGCCAGGTGTACTTCAGGATGCCAGCCTCCGAGCCGAGCCGCTGGGAGCAGTAGGAGCAGTCCTCGGGGCACAGGCCGGACTTGAGGTTGACGAGATAGTTGAGCTTCACCCGTCGCCCGAACCAGTGCCGGCGCACCTTTCCGGCCGCGGCCACCACGTCGAGCAGCTCGTCGTCGGTCGTCCTCAGGACGGCCAGCGCTTCCTCGCGGGTCGGCGTCTCGCGCCGAAGCCCCTTGTCCACCAGCGTGTTCAGCAGGTCCATGAGAGCCGATCCTGTCCTACCGGACGGTCCGAGGCCAAGGAGAGTTCGTACAACAGAGCCGGATGGCGGTGTGGGTATTGCCACACCGTGCCCCGCCCGGCGTGCCGCTAATGTCTGTGCACTGCCTACAAAAGCCCGGAGGACCCATGGCGTTCGGCTGGATCGACGAGCAGGCGCGGCTGCGCCGCCGCGCCGGACTCGTACGGACGCTGCGTCCGCGCGCCGCCGATACGCCGCTGCTCGACCTGGCGAGCAACGACTACCTGGGTCTGGCCCGTCACCCGGAGGTCGTCGAGGGTGCCGCGCGGGCCGCACGGACCTGGGGAGGGGGCGCCACGGGGTCCCGGCTGGTCACCGGCAGCACCGAGCTGCACGCCGAGCTGGAGCGCGAGCTGGCGGACTTCTGCGGCTTCGAGGCGGCCCTGGTCTTCTCCTCCGGGTACGCGGCCAACCTGGCCGCCGTCACCGCGCTGGCCCCGCACGGTTCGCTGATCGTCTCGGACGCGGGCAACCACGCCTCCCTGATCGACGGCTGCCGGCTGGCCCGGGGCACCACCCGGATCGCGGCGCACGCCGACCCCGACGCGGTGGGCAAGGCCCTGTCCGGGCACGACGGGCCGGCCATCGCGGTGTCGGACACGGTCTTCTCGGTGGACGGCGACGCGGCACCGCTCGCCGGCCTCGTCGCCGCCTGCCGGGAGTACGGCGCGGGCCTGGTGGCCGACGACGCGCACGGTCTGGGTGTACTGGGCGAGGGCGGGCGCGGCGCCCCGCACGCGGCGGGCCTGGCCGGCGCGGACGACGTGGTGGTGACCGTGACGCTGTCCAAGTCGCTGGGCAGCCAGGGCGGAGCCGTGCTGGGCCCGGCCCGGGTGGTGGAGCATCTGGTCAACGCGGCCCGGACGTTCATCTTCGACACGGGGCTCGCCCCCGCGGCCGCGGGCGCGGCCCTGGCGGCCCTGCGGCTGCTGCGCCGTGAGCCGGAACGGGCGGCGCGGGCGGGCGCCGTGGCGCGGGAGCTGCACACCCGGCTGACGGCGCTGGGGCTCGAGGGGGTGCGCCCGGACGCCGCGGTGGTCTCGGTGCGCGCCCCGTCCCCGGAGCAGGCCGTACGGTGGGCGGCCGACTGCCGGGCGGCCGGTCTGTCCGTGGGCTGTTTCCGTCCTCCTTCCGTGCCCGACGGCATCTCACGGCTCAGACTGACCGCCCGCGCCGACCTCTCCGGGGCGGAGATCGATCGCGCTGTACAGGTGATCGGCGAGACGCGACCGTGAGTCGGCGTGGCACGGCCGTGCGTCGTCCGATGCGGGGGACCGGTGGCGTCGGCCACCAGGTCGCGGAGTTCAGCGGATCAGCTGGTCCCAGAGGATCGGCGGATCAGCTGATCGTGGTCAGGAACCGCGCCCAGCTCCCGCGGGAGAAGAGCAGTGCGGGTCCGGCCGGATCCTTGGAGTCGCGCACGGCGAGCAGTCCGGCCGCGCGGCCGGTGGCCGGTGCGGCCGTCTCGACGCAGTTGTTCGCGCCCGTGCTGTAGCTGCTGCGCAGCCACCGCACGCCGTGCAGTTCGGTGCTGGAGGAGAGGGAGGAAATGGTCCGAGGCGGTGCAGGCATCATGCCTCCTTACACGCCGGCGGCTGTCCCGGCGATGAAATCCAACGAGTCCTCGGGCGAAAGGGCGTGGATGGAAAGGGCGTTGAAGGCCTCCGTGTACGCCCTGAGGTCTTCTTTCCGCTCCAGATAGAGGCTACTCGTCAAGTGGTCGAGAACAACCACGTCCAGATCGGAAGTGCGCGAAAACGAAAAGATGACGAAAGGGCCCGTGACGCCGATGTGCGCCCCGGCCGAGAACGGCAGCACCTGCAGCCTGACATGGGGCAACCGGGCCGCCTCGATCAGCCGTTGGCGCTGACGGGCCATCACACCGGGGCCGCCCACCTCCCGGCGCAGCACCGCCTCGTCCAGCACCGCGCTCAGCTCCAGCGGGGGAACGGCCCGCAGCACGTCCTGCCGCGCCAGCCGCACCTCCACCAGCGCGTCCAGCCGTTCCTCCGAGGTCCCTTCCAGGGCGGCTGCGGTGACCGCCCGCGCGTACTCGGGCGTCTGCAGCAGACCGGGGACCACGGTGGTCTCCAGGGTGCGCATGGCGCTCGCCTGTGACTCCAGGCTGATGAAGTCCCGGTAGGTCGGCGGCAGTACGCCCCGGTACGCCTGCCACCAGTGATGCCGGCCCCCGCCGTCGCCGGAGCCGGCCAGCACCAGCAGCAGCTGGCGCAGCTGCGGATCGGACACACCGTAGGTGTCGAGCAGTAACCGGACGTCGGCCGGTTTCACCCCGCTCGTTCCGGTCTCGATCCGGCTCACCTTCGACTGGTGCCAGCCCACCAGCCGGGCCGCCTCGCCGCTGGTGAGCCCCGCCGAGGTACGCAGCGCGCGCAGTTCGGCGCCCAGCTTGCGGCGGCGCACCGCGGGACCGTGCTGCATGGGCCTCCCCTTACTCCCTCGGGGCCGCCCAAATACGGTCTCCCGTCGTAGAGTTCACCGCTTTGAGCGACAGATATATGCATATCCCGGTGGATCGCTGCCGTGCGCCGTGCGGTGATGGCACTCTGGCGACGAAGCACCAGTGCGGGACCGTACTCGAACCATCCGCTCCGTGTCGGACTGCGGTCCCGTGGAAAGGGACGACGTCGCCATGGCAGACCATCTGGAAGCATCCGTCACTCTGCCGAGCGATCCGGCCTCGGTCGCCGCGGCCCGCACCCATGTGGTGGGCACGCTGGCGGAATGGGGCATGCCCGAGGACACGGAAGTGTCGGACACGGTACGGCTGATCGTCTCCGAACTGGCCACCAACGCCGTGCAGCACACGTTCGGGCAGTCGCCCACGTTCACGGTGCGACTGGTCCTCGACCGGGACGAGCGGCTGTGCATCGGGGTGACCGACAGTCATCCCCGGCTGCCCAAGCGGCTGCCGGCGGCGGTCCAGCAGGACAACGGCCGCGGCCTGGTCATCATCCGCTGGCTGACCGCGGAGTGCGGCGGCCGGCTGCGCGTCCGCCGCACCAGGGAGGGCGGCAAGACCGTCCTGGTGGAACTGCCGTGGACCGCCGCCCCCGCCGAGCCGGTCGCCACGACCGGTCAGCCCGAGCCCTGAAGGGGGCATCCGGAGCCGGTGAAGCCCGCGGCCACGCGGATCGTGGGGAGAACTCCGCGGAGAGCATGGAGCCGGAGACCGCGGAGGAGGGAAAGGCAGGGCGGGAGGAGGGAAAAGGCAGGGCGGAGGAGGGAATGGCAGGGCGGCGACGCGTTCCCGCGCCGCCGCCCTCGTGATTACTTGACCCGGCCGTAATAGACGCTGCTGGTCCAGATCTTCTGCAGTCGCACGACGTCCCCGGTCTTGGGGGCGTGCCAGATCTTGCCCTTGCCCGCGTAGATGCCGACGTGGTAAATGCTGCGGCCCGAGTGGAAGAACACCAGGTCTCCCGCCCTGCGCTTGGAGGCGGAGATGTGGCGCGTGTTGTTGTACTGCTGGGCCGCGGTGCGCGGCAGCTTCTTGCCGGCCTTCTTGAACGAGTACAGGGTGAGCCCGGAGCAGTCGAATCGGTAAGGCCCGGCGGCTCCCCACTGGTAGGGCGAGCCCTTCTTGGAGGCCGCGACCTTCAGGGCCTTGGTGCCCAGGCTTGCGGCGGCCGCCTCCGAGGCGGCGCCGGGGATCACGATGGTGCCGCCCACGGCGGCGAGAGTGAGGGCCGAGGCCGTACCGGCCCGGGCCATCAGAGACGGGACACGATTGAGCGCAGTCATGCGCAACCCTTCGTCAGCCGCCTGTGAAGGATGACCTGTCGGATTCGGGCTGGCGAAGTGGCCCGGCCGCACATGTGCGGCTTCACCCCAAGGGCTGCTCGGAACCTCGCGGTTCCGGCAACCCGTCGTGCTTGGGTCCTCCACTCCTGCCGATCCACTTCCTGTCGACCGGGCATCCGGGCGGCGGCAGGACTCGGCGTCCGCCCGGATCGCCCCGCCGCTGCGGCGGGGTCTTGTCGTCAGTTACGGATCTTGACCCATGGCCCGCCCTATTTCCCAACGGAACCGGGGATTTGTGTTGTTACTCACCACTCACCCGTTCGGGTGGACACGTGTGCGGACAGAGTCCGGTCCGGGGCGCCAACGCGCCCCGGACCAGGGGCGGAATATTCCGTTCCGCCCTCCGCCCGCACCCCCGGACGCAACTTCGGCACCCCGCAAACTCATGGTTTCGCTACGCCGGATGGGGGTACGCCGTTTGGTCCGTTTCAACTCCGGTTGAACGTGTCGGTGTCGGCGCCGCGGACATCGGCTCCGCCGGTGCCGGGGTCTCCGGCGGTCGGTCAGCCGGTGTCAGCGCGTGGAGACCGGCGGCAAGGTCACGCGGGCGGTGCGGCGTTCGCCGTCCAGCACCCGCAGCGCGCGGGCCAGCGTGGCGGAGTGCAGCTCGGTCTCGCCGCGCCGGTGCATCAGCGCCAGGGCGTCGCGCAGCGCGGCCGCCTTGCCCACCAGGGCCTGGGCGGCGCGCAGTCCGCGGTAGGTCTCGCCCGCGTGCGCCGGGTTGATCCGGCCGAGCAGATCGACGACTTCGAGATAACGGTCGATCAACTCCGCCTCGGCGCGGGTCAGTGCGGGCAGCGGGGGAAGTTCGGGTGGCAGCATCGGCGGTTCACCTCGTGCCGGGACGCGTGCCCTTGCGGCTGGCCACGATGCGGTCCGCGAGGCCGTAGTCCACCGCCGCCGGCGCGTCGAGCACGGTGTCCCGCTCCGTGTCGGAGCGGACCTGCTCCGCGCTGCGTCCCGTGTGCCGGACCAGGATCTCCTCCATGCGGGCCCGGATGCGGTTCAGTTCCTCGGCCTGGATGGCCAGATCGCTGGCCTGCCCCTCCACCGGTTCCGTGAGCGCCGGCTGCCGCAGCACCATGCGCGCCCCGGGGAGCACGTACCGCTTGCCCGGTGTCCCGGCGGCCAGCAGCAGCGCCGCGGCACCCTCCGCCTGCCCGAGGCAGATCGTCTCCACGTCGCAGTTCACGTACTGCAGCGTGTCGTAGATCGCCGACATGGCGTGGAACGAGCCGCCCGGGGAGTTGATGTACAGCGAGATGTCCCGTTCCGGTGCCTGGTGCTCCAGGTACATGAACTGGGCCATCACATCGTTGGCGGAGGTCTCGTCGACGGGGGTCCCCAGGAAGACGATCCGCTCCTCCATGAGCTTCGAGTAGGGATCACTCGTCCGCTGCCCGGTCGCCGTGCGTTCGGTGAACTCGGGCAGGACGTGACGGGCGTACGGCCGGTCCATGGGTACCCCTCCTCGGGTCGGAACGCGTCGCTGCGGTCTGTAAAAAATGTACAGGATGTACGTGACGTTATGATGGGGTCATGGCTTACGAGATTCCGGTGACTCAGGCCAGGGCCGAGCTCGCCGACCTGATCAACCGCGTGGTCTACGGCGGGGAGCGGGTCGTCGTCACCCGGCACGGAAAGCCCCTCGTCGCCCTCGTCTCCGCCGATGACCTGCGACGACTCGAGGAGCTCGAGCAGCTCCAGGAGCCGGCGGCCGCCGCCGGGGAGCCGGTGATCAGTGCCGTGTCGACCGTCCGGGAGATCTCCCCGGCGTCCGCTGCGGGCGAACGCCGCCGGTTCGGCATCGCCGCCGAGCACCAGGGGCCGGCCCCCTCCTGACCCCGGACGGGCACCGCGCCCGATCCCTGCCGGGCACCCGGGCCTGCTCCCCGCCCGGCACCCGTACCCAGTTCCCGCCGGGCACCGCGGCACGGTTAACGCGCCCGAACCGCTCGTCCCGCTCGCCGGAGCCCGGGTGGTGCCCGGACTGCGCGGGGAGACCGGAGGTGCCCTCGATGCCTGAGATCTCCCGCGCCGCCTACGCCGACCGGTCCGGCCCCACCACCGGCGACCGCATCCGGCTCGCCGACACCGACCTGCTCGTGGAGATCGAGGAGGACCGCTCCGGCGGGCCCGGACGCGCCGGGGACGAGGCCGTCTTCGGCGGCGGCAAGGTCATCCGCGAGTCCCGCCACCGTCGCCGCCCTCTGCCGGGCCCTGCGGACGGAGCTGTCGCTGGCCGTCGTCACCAACGACATCTACACCCGCGAGGACGCCGAGTTCCTGCTCCAGCAGGCCGGGAGGGCTGGCCGGACGGCTGACCCTGCGGATCGCGGGACGCACCGTCCTCGACCAGGAGCTGGCCTGCGGTGCCGGGGCACCCGGCGGCTGGGACGGGCCCGCCGTGCTCGCCGGCCACCGGGCCGCCGGACAACTCCTCGTCGTGCGACCGGAGTTCGCAGAGCGTCCGGTACCCGCGCGGGCGCTGAGCCAGACCACCGTCGTGCTGCCGCTGGCCGGACCGGCCGTCCTCGTCACCGCCCTCGCCCCGGACGCCCTGCTGCTGCGGCGCGAGCTGGACGCGGCACTGGACCTGCTCACCACGGTGTCCGGCTGACCGAACTCCCTTATCCGGTTATCGGATTGGCAAAGAAGCGCGGCCGCCCCTGTCGCCGGACACCTCGCAGCGGCGAGGATCCCCCGTACCCATCGCGAGGATGAAACGGGGAGGCCCCACTTGAGGGACACCAGACCGAAGCGGCGGGCGAGGGCGCTCGGCTCGGCCGGAGTGCTCGTCACCGCGACGCTCATAGCCGGCGCCGTCACGGCGCCCACCGCCGGCGCCACGGCGGACCCGACCAGCCACCGTGGCAAGGACCGTGAGGCCAGGGGCGTCGCCATCGCCGCCGCCAAGGCCGCCAGGACCGGCATCGACTGGCAGGACTGCCCCGCCGACTGGAACCTGCCCAAGCCCGTCCAGTGCGGCTGGGTCACGGTGCCGCTCGACTACGCCAAGCCCCACGGCAAGCAGATCAAGCTGGCCGTCGACCGCATCGCCAACACCGGCCCCAAGAGCGAGCGTCAGGGCGCGCTGCTGTACAACCCGGGCGGCCCCGGCGGCTCCGGACTGCGCTTCCCGGCCCGCGTGACGAGCAAGAACCCGGTCTGGGCGAACGCCGCCACGGCCTACGACTTCGTCGGCTTCGACCCGCGCGGCGTCGGCAGGTCCGCGCCCATCTCCTGCGCCGACCCGCAGGAGTTCGTCAAGGCGCCCAAGCCCGACCCGGTGCCGCGCTCCGAGGCCGACAAGCGTCAGCAGCGCCGGCTCGCCCGCGCATACGCCGAGGGCTGCTACGAGCGCAGCGGCGCCATGCTGCCCCACATGACCACCCCGAACACCGCGCGCGACCTCGACGTCATCCGCGCCGCCCTGGGCGAGAAGAAGCTCAACTTCCTCGGCGTCTCCTACGGCACCTACCTCGGCGCCGTCTACGCCACGCTCTTCCCGGGCCACGTCCGCCGCATGGTCGTCGACAGCGTGGTCAACCCCTCCCGCGAGAAGATCTGGTACCAGGCCAACCTCGACCAGAACGTCGCCTTCGAGGGCCGCTGGAAGGACTGGCAGGACTGGGTGGCCAAGAACGACGCCACCTTCCACCTCGGCACCACCCGCGAGGCCGTCCAGGCCCAGTGGCTGAAGCTGCGCGCCACCGCCGCGAAGAAGCCGCTCGGCGGTGTCGTCGGCCCGGCCGAGCTCATCTCCTACTTCTCCAGCGCCCCCTACTACGACTCCGCGTGGGCGCCGGTGGCGAAGGTGTTCAGCGAGTACGTCGCCGGCGACACCCAGGCGCTCGTCGACGCCGCCGCCCCCGACATGTCCGACACCGCGGGCAACGCCGCCGCGGAGAACGGCAACGCCGTCTACACGGCCGTGGAGTGCACCGACGCCAAGTGGCCCGCCAACTGGAAGAAGTGGGACCGCGACAGCACCCGGCTGCACCGCGACCACCCGTTCATGACCTGGGCCAACACCTGGATGAACCTCCCGTGCGCCACCTGGCCGGTCAAGCAGCAGACCCCGGTGGACGTGAGGACCGGCAAGGGCCTGCCGCCGGTGCTGATCATCCAGGCCGAGCGGGACGCGGCCACCCCGTACGGGGGCGCCGTCGAGCTGCACAAGCGGCTCAAGGGCTCCCGGCTCATCACCGAGAAGGACGCCGGCTCGCACGGCGTCACCGGGCTCGTCAACGCCTGCGTCAACGAGCGGGTGGACGCCTATCTGCTCCGCGGAGAGCTGGACCGCTCCGACGTGACCTGCGCACCGCACGCCACGCCCAAGCCGTAGCCGGGTCCCGCCGGTCCGCAGCCGGCATGACGAGGGGCGGCCGGGACACACCCGGCCGCCCCTTCGTCGTGTCCGCCGCGCGAGCGCTACGAGGCCCGGCGCAGCCGCCGCTTCTCCCCGCCCGCGCTCTTGCGCTCCGCCTCCTCGGCCTTGACCACGGCGGCGTACTTGTCGACGTACTCCTGCCCGGACAGGGCCAGGATCGCGTACATGATCTCGTCGGTGACGGCGCGCAGCACCGCCTTCTCGTTCTCCATCCCGGCGTAGCGGGAGAAGTCGAGAGGCTCGCCGAAACGGATCCGCACCGGGTGGATGCGCGGGACGACCTTCCCGGGCGGCTGCGCCTCGAAGGTGCCGATCATCGCGCACGGGATCACCGGGACACCGGCCTTGAGCGCCATCACCGCGACGCCGACCTTGCCCTTGTAGAGACGGCCGTCGTGCGACCGGGTGCCCTCCGGGTAGATGCCCAGCAGCTCGCCCTTGGACAGGACGCCGAGGCCCTCGCGGATCGCCGCCTGCCCGGCCTCCTTGCCGGAGCGGTCCACCGGGATCTGGCCCGCGCTGTGGAAGAAGAACGCGGTCAGCTTCCCCTTGAGGCCGGGGCCGGTGAAGTACTCGGCCTTGGCGAGAAAGGTGATGCGCCGTTTGAGCACCGCGGGCATCAGGAAGTGGTCGGAGAACGACAGATGGTTGCCCGCGATGATGGCCGCCCCGGTCGACGGCACATGCTCCAGGCCCTCTATTCGCGGCCGGAACACCAGTCTCAGCAGCGGGCCCAGCAGCACATATTTGAGCAGGTAGTAGAACAAGGGCACGCTCCTCGACTCTGGCGGACCCTCGTCCGCCCTGTTCCAGCAGGTCAACCGGCACGTCGTAGGGGTGCCAGTCTAGGTCCGGGCCATGCGGCCCGGCACCACGTCCGACCGGAGCGGCCCTTGGGCCGCGGCCCGGCGCCTGAACGCCCGTCAGCGCATGCGCGCGAGGGACGTGTGCGGCTGGGGAGGACCGCAGCGACAGCCTCTTCCGATCACCGCGTCAGGGCAACACCCGACCGGCGGCATGACCGGATCATGACGGTGATCGCCGCGCCGCCGGTCACCGGTTCCGGGCTGGCCGGAGGGCCGAGTAGGCTCGCAGACATGAGGATCTCCGTCTCCTCCGACATGGACGAACCCGTGGCCCGGGCGCTCGTCGCCGAGCTGCGCGAGCGAGGGCACGAGGTGCGCCCGCACGGCGCACTGAGCCCCGGGGACGACGCCCAGTGGGCCGCCTGCAGCGAGGCGGCCGCCCGCGAGGTCGCCGACGGCACGGCCGACCAGGCGGTGGTGTGCTGCTGGACCGGCACCGGCGCCTCCATCGCCGCGAACAAGGTGCCCGGCGTGCGGGCCGCGCTGTGCACCGACGCGTACACGGCGGACGGGGCCCGCCGCTGGAACGACGCCAACGTCCTGGCCCTGAGCCTGCGCCTGACCTCCGAGCCGCTGCTGAAGGAGATCCTCGACGCCTGGTTCGCGGGCGCCCCCAGCGACGACCCCGAGGACCGGCAGAACGTCGCCCGAGTGGCCGACATGGACGCCTCACGCGCCTAGGGGACGGCAAAGTCCCGTCTGCCCCGCGTGCCCCCTGGCGGCCCCGGAAAGCCGCTCCGCCTCAGTCGGCCCCGCCCGTGAGGGACAGCTCGGCCCAGATGATCTTGCCGTCGGGCACGAAGCGGGTGCCCCAGCGTTCGGCCAGCTGGGACACCAGGAGCAGGCCCCGGCCGCCCTCGTCCATGGCACGCGGATGGCGCAGATGCGGGGCGGTGGCGCCGCCGTCGAAGACCTCGCACACCAGCGCGCGCTCGCGGATCAGCCGCAGGCGGACCGGGCCGGGGGAGTACCGGATGGCGTTGGTGACCAGCTCGCTCACCAGCAGCTCCGCGGTGAAGACCAGCTCCTCCAGCCCCCACTCGGCCAGCTGCCGGGTGACCGTCCTGCGGGCCTCGGCCACCATCTCCGGGTCCCCGGGCAGGTCCCAGACGGCGATCTGCCCCGGATCCAGCCGCTTGGTGCGGGCCATCAGCAGCGCCACGTCGTCGTAGGGGTGGGCCGGGGCCAGCGTGTCCACCACGGCCCGGCACTGCTCGTCCAGGCTGGCGGAGCGCTCCGTCAGCACCGCACGAAGCCGCTCCAGCCGCTGCTGCTCCGCCGGCTTGGGCAGGCAGGCCTCGGCGGCCGGCCGGGACCCCTCGTCGCCATGGGCCAGCAGACCGTCGGTGTGCAGGGCGATCGTCGTGCCCTCCTCCAGGGTCATCTCCACCGACTCGAACGGCGGCCCGCCCACGCCGAGCGCCGGGCCCTGCGGAAGCTCCACGAAGCTCACCGTGCCGTCCGGCGTCACCAGGGCCGGCGCGGGATGCCCGGCGGCGGCCATGGCGCACCGGCCGTCGACCGGGTCGTAGACGACGTACACGCAGCCGCTGCCGATGGGCTCCACGAAGGGGCGCTCGCCCTCGTCGTCCCCGTCGTCCCCGTCGAGCGGGCCCTCGTCGCGGGCGGTGCGGGCCACCAGGTCGTCGAGGTGCGCCAGCACCTCCTCGGGCGGCAGGTCCAGCGCGGCCAGCGTCCGCACCGCCGTCCGCAGACGGCCCATCCCGGCCGCGGCGTCGATGCCGTGCCCGGGCACCTCCCCGACGACCAGCGCGACCCGGGCACCGGACAGCGGGATCAGGTCGTACCAGTCGCCGCCCAGCCCGGTCAGCTCGTCGGCCGGCCGGTAGTGGGCGGCCACGTCGACGGCGTCCTGCTCGGGCATCCGCCGGGGCAGCAGGCTGCGCTGCAGCACCAGCGCCGCGTCCCGCTCCCGGGTGTAGCGGCGGGCGTTGTCCACGCAGAGGGCGGCGCGTGAGACCAGCTCCTCCGCCAGATGCACGTCGTCCGCGTCGAAGGGCATCTGGCGGAGGCGGCGGAAGAACGTGGTGACGCCCAGAGTGACCCCGCGGGCGCGGATCGGTACGATCAGCGCGCTCTGCAGGCCCAGCTCCAGGAAGGTGTTCTCCCGGCCGCCCGCCGCGCCGACCGCCCACTCCAGGGCGAGCGGGGTCAGCTCGTCCTGCCGCCAGGAGCGGCCCGAGGTCAGGCAGCGCACCGGCGGCGAACCGGCCCGGTAGCCGGCCACCTCGCCGATCTCCACCACGGAGTCGGGCAGCTTGCCCTGCGAGGACTTCTGGCCCGCCCGGCGCAGCGCCACGGTGTCGGTCCCCGCCAGCGGCCCGGGCGGCAGCTCGGCCCCGCGCAGCACGGTCTCCAGCAGATCCACGGTGACCACGTCCGCGAGCCCGGGCACGGCGACATCGGCCAGCTCCTGCGCGGTGCGCATGATGTCCAGGGAACGGCCGATGTGCTCGCCGGCCCGGTCCAGCAGCGCGAGCCGCTGGCGGGCGCGGTGCCGCTCGGTGATGTCGACGACCGTGTAGTACACGCCCATCGGGCGGCCCTGCTCGTCGTCCAGACGGTTGAACGAGATCATGTGGGCCGTCTCGCGCAGCGGCGCCGAGCGGACCCGGCCGACGTGCTCGTAGCCGACCACCGGTTCGCCGGTCGCCAGCACCTGCCGCATCCGGTCCTCGACGGCCTCGGCGTCCGTGCCCGGCTGGATCTCGGCGAGCCGCAGGCCGAGGCGCCGGTCCGCGTGGCCGCCGCCGAACTGCTCAAGGGCCGCGTTCGACCACACGTACCTCAGGTCCGTGTCCACGATCGCGATGCCGATCGGGGACCCGGAGACCATCTGCTCCAGCACCGTGCGGCTCATCGCCCAGCCGGTGTCCTCGCCCGACTCCGACAGCAGGACCAGCAGGGACGCACCGCGCCGCGGGTCCACCGTCGGTGTGGCGCGCACGGTGAGCTCCACGGTCCGCCCGTCGCGGTGCCGGGCCCTCAGCAGCCCGGTCCAGCCGCTGTCGGCACGGCTCCGCTCGACCAGCTCCGGCACCCGCAGGGCGTCCTCGTCGGTCAGCAGTTCGGCGAGCTTCCTGCCGACAGCCTCCGACGCCGTGTACCCCAGCAGCCGCTCGGCCCGTGCGGTCCAGCTCGCCACCACGCCCGCCGGGTCGAGCAGCACGGGAGCGGCGCCGGCCACGTCGAACCCCTGCCGGGCCGTGTCCTGCTCGTTGTGTCCGCCCACGGCCGACCTCTCTGTCGCCTGAGAGTGGTCTATCACCTCATGCCCCAATCTTCACCCTCGCCGGGAATCGGGGCGCCTCGGGCGGGACCGGGTCTCAGGGACTGGAACGGCCGCGGGCGGTACGAGCGGATCATGGGTCCTGCCGGTCAGGCCTCCTGGACCAGCACCTTCTCCAGCGTCTGCAGGGCGTCCTGCAGCTCGTCCGCCGTGATGGTCAGCGGCGGCGCCAGACGGATCGTGGATCCGTGGGTGTCCTTGACGAGGATGCCCTCCCGCATCAGGCGCTCGCTGATGTCACGGCCCGTTCCCAGCTCCGGGTCGATGTCCACGCCGGCCCACAGCCCGCGCGAACGGAAACCGACGACGCCCCTGCCGACCAGGGACTGAAGGCCCCCGCGCAGCACCACGCCCAGCTCCGCCGCCCGGCGCTGGAACTCACCCGTCTGAAGCAGGTCCACCACCGCCGAGCCGACCGCCGCGGCCAGCGGATTGCCGCCGAAGGTCGACCCGTGCTCACCCGGGTGCAGCACCTGCAGCACCTCGCGGCGGGCCACCACCGCCGACACCGGGACGATCCCGCCACCCAGCGCCTTGCCGAGCAGCACCACGTCCGGCATCACCGACTCGTGCTCCACGGCCAGGGTGCGGCCGGTGCGGCCCAGCCCCGACTGGATCTCGTCGGCGATGAACAGGCAGCCCTTCCGGCTGGTCAGCTCCCGCACGCCCGCCAGATAGCCGTCGTCCGGGACGATCACACCCGCCTCGCCCTGGACCGGCTCGATCAGCACCGCGGCGGTGGTCTCGTCGATCGCCGCCTCCATGGCCGCCAGGTCGTTGTACGGCACGATCCGGAAGCCGGGCGTGAACGGGCCGAAGCCGCTGCGGGCGACCTCGTCCGTGGAGAAGCTGACGATGGTCGTGGTGCGGCCGTGGAAGTTGTCCGCCGCGACCACGATCGTGGCCCGGTCCGCCGGGACGCCCTTGACGTCGTAGGCCCACTTGCGGGCCACCTTCACCGCGCTCTCCACCGCCTCCGCGCCGGTGTTCATGGGCAGCACCATGTCCAGCCCGATCAGCGCGGCCAGCCGCTCCGCGAACTCGGCGAGCCGGTCGTTGTGGAAGGCGCGCGAGGTGAGGGTGAGCCGGTCCAGCTGGCGGTGCGCCGCCTCGATCAGCGCGGGGTGCCGGTGGCCGAAGTTCAGCGCCGAGTAGCCGGCCAGCATGTCCAGGTAGCGGCGGCCCTCCACGTCCTCCACCCAGGTGCCCTCCGCGCGGGCCACGACCACGGGCAGCGGGTGGTAGTTGTGCGCGAGAACCGGTTCCTCCGCCCGGATCAGCTCGGCGGACGAACGGGTACGGGCGACAGAGGTCATGAGCGGATCTCCTGAGTGCAGCACTTGATGCCGCCGCCTGCCTTGTGGAACTCGGACAGATCGACGGGGACGGGAACATAGCCGCGGTCGGCCAGCCGGTCGGCGAGCGCCGTCGCGCCCGGCGAGATGAACACATGGCGTCCGTCGGAGACGGAGTTCAGCCCGAAGGCCATCGCATCGTCACGGGTGGCGATCACCGCGTCCGGGTACAGCCGCTTCAGCACCTCGCGGCTGCCGGGCGAGAACGCCTCCGGGTAGTAGGCGATGTTCTCACCGTCCAGCACGAACAGCGCCGTGTCCAGGTGGTAGAAGTACGGATCCACCAGCGTCAGGCTGATCACCGGTACCCCGAAGAACTCCTGCGCCTCACGATGCGCCTCCCGTGTCGTGCGGAATCCGGTGCCCGCGAGGATCCAGCGGCCGGCCGGCACCAGATCGCCCTCGCCCTCGCACACCGACTCGGGCTGATGGACGTCGAAGCCATGGTCCTTGAACCACGTCTGGTACGGCACGGACTCCGGGCGCCGCTCGGGCGCGTGGAACAGCGAACCGAACACCCGGCCCTCCACGACGACCGCCGCGTTCGCGGCGAACACCATGTCGGGCAGACCGGGCACCGGCTCCACCGTCTCCACGGTATGCCCGTGGGCCCGGTAGGTGTCGACCAGCGTGCGCCACTGCCGCTGCGCGAGCGCCGTGTCGACGGGCCGGTCGGGATGCATCCAGGGGTTGATCGCGTACCGCACGGCGAAGAATCTGGGTTCGCAGACGAGGTACCGCCGTGGGGACGCCACACGTGATCCAGGCACGAAGGGGTTCCTCCGCTTCCACGCGCTGTCGACTAGGGATGACTCCACGTTAGGAAGCGACCCCGAGGGGCGACAAGGAACAAGAGCTGCGTCTTCATGCAGCAATACTGCGTATTGCCCCTGCTCAGCGCACGTCTGTTGCGCCATCCGGGGCGAGCTGGCTGGCGCCGGCCTCCGGGCTGTCCGGCAGCAGATGGGACAGCACCATCACACTGATCGTCTTTCGGATGAACGGCTCGGCCCGGATCCGCTCCAGCACCTCCTCGAAGTGCTCCACGTCCCGCGCCCGCACATGCAGCAGCGCGTCCGCACCCCCGGTCACCGTCATCGCCGCGGCGATCTCCGGATACCCGCGCACCACCTCCGCCAGCCGCCGCGGCGGCGCCGCGCCCTCGCAGTACACCTCGACATACGCCTCGGTGCGCCAGCCGAGCGCGGAGGGACGCACGGTCGCGGTGAACCCGGTGATGATCCCGCTCTCCCGCAGCCGGTCCACCCGGCGCTTGACCGCCGTCGACGACAGCCCGATCGCCGCGCCGATCTCGGCGAAGGACGTCCTGGCGTTCGCCATCAGGGCGGTGACGATCTTCCGGTCGAGTTCGTCGAAGGAGGCGGGCCTGCTGTTCATGCGGGCACTGTATCCAGCGTCCGCCGACATGCGTCTCCGCCGAGAACGCCCACGTCCCGGCATGTACCCGAGGCGGACCCCGCACCTAAACTCCGCATCATGCTGCGCGCCCTGGCCGTCGACGACGAACGTCCCTCGCTGGAGGAACTGCTGTACCTGCTCAACGCCGACCCGCGCATCCGCAGCGCCGAGGGCGCCGGAGACGCCACCGAGGCGCTGCGCCGCATCAACCGCGCCCTGGAGTCGGGACCCGACGGCCCGGACGCCATCGACGTGGTCTTCCTCGACATCCAGATGCCCGGCCTGGACGGCCTGGACCTCGCGCGCCTGCTCACCGGCTTCGCCCGGCCGCCGCTCGTCGTGTTCGTCACCGCCCACGAGGACTTCGCCGTCCGCGCCTTCGACCTCAAGGCCGTCGACTACGTCCTCAAGCCCGTGCGCAAGGAGCGGCTGGCCGAGGCCGTCCGCCGGGCCGCCGCCCAGCGCGGCGCCGCCCCGCGCATCCCGGTCAGCGAACCCGACCCCGATCACATCCCCGTGGAGCTCGGCGGGGTGACCCGGTTCGTCCCGGTGGACGACATCACCCATGTCGAGGCCCAGGGCGACTACGCCCGCCTGCACACCGACCGGGGCAGCCACCTGGTGCGCATCCCGCTGTCCACGCTCGAGGAGCGCTGGCGCTCGCGCGGCTTCGTCCGCATCCACCGCCGCCACCTGGTCGCCCTGCGGCACATCGCCGAGCTGCGGCTGGACGCGGGCTCGGTGAGCGTCCTGATCGGGTCCGAGGAACTGCAGGTCAGCCGGCGGCACGCGCGTGAGCTGCGGGATCTGCTGATGCGCCGCACGACGAGCTAGGGAAACCCCCATGCCCCAGGATCCGACCGAACGCCGCGTGGTGGTCACCGGCCCGCCCCGCCGGGCCCGCCGCACCACCGGCTACTACCGGCCCCGCACCGAGATCGACGAGCAGACCACCCTCGGTCACACCTACGTCCGCTCCCTCATCCGCACCCAGCTGCGCACCGGACTGACCGTGTTCGCCGTCCTGGTCCTGCTCATCGGCCCGCTCCCGCTGGTCTTCGCCGCCGCTCCCGACGCCCCCCGCCTCGAGTGGGCCGTCCTCGGCTTCGGGCTGTACGCCCCGCTCGTGCTGCTCGCCCGCTGGTACGTCCGCCGCGCCGAACGCAACGAACGCGACTTCGTGCGGCTCGTCCAGGACCGCTGAGACAGGACCGGACGGGCCGTGAACTCCAGCTACGCCGTACCCGCCGTCGCCCTGGTCGTCCTGGCGACCGTCCTCGTGGGCGCCTTCGGCCTGCGCATATCCCGCACCACCTCCGACTTCTACGTCGCCTCCCGCACCGTCGGCCCCCGCCTGAACGCCGCCGCGATCAGCGGCGAGTACCTCTCCGCCGCGTCCTTCCTGGGCATCGCCGGGCTCGTCCTGGTCCAGGGCCCGGACATGCTCTGGTACCCGGTCGGCTACACCGCCGGCTATCTGGTGCTGCTGCTGTTCGTCGCCGCCCCGCTGCGCCGCTCCGGCGCCTACACCCTGCCCGACTTCGCCGAGGCACGGCTCGCCTCGCAGACGGTGCGGCGGATGGCCGGAGTGCTGGTGGCCGGCGTCGGCTGGCTGTATCTGCTGCCCCAGCTGCAGGGCGCCGGGCTCACCCTGACCGTGCTCACCGGCACGCCCGACTGGCTCGGCGGGGTGATCGTCGCCGTGGTGGTGACCGTGATCGTCGCCGCCGGCGGCATGCGCAGCATCACCTTCGTCCAGGCCTTCCAGTACTGGCTGAAGCTCACCGCGCTGCTGGTCCCCGCGTTCTTCCTGGTCCTCGCCTGGCAGGGCGACGGCGCCCCCACCCACGCCTTCGACGAGCCGGCCTCCTTCCGCGAGCAGCGGGCCGTACGCGTCGAGGACGGCCTCGACCTGCGGCTGGACAAGCCGCTCACCGTGACCGTGGACGGCACCGTCGACGGCACCACCCGCGACGGCGCCGAGCTGGTCCTGCCGGCCGGCACCCACCACATCGAGGGCGGCACCCGGCTGACCTTCGCCGAGGGCACCGAGGTGCCCGCCGCCGGACGCGGCACCGACGACGCCGTCTCCCCGTCCCGCGCCGAGTCCCGCGAGGAGCGCCCGCTGTACGCCACGTACGGCCTGATCCTCGCCACCTTCTTCGGCACCATGGGGCTGCCGCACGTCGTGGTCCGCTTCTACACCAGCCCGCACGGGGTCGCCGCCCGCCGCACCACCGTCGCCGTCCTCGGCCTGATCGGCGCCTTCTACCTGCTGCCGCCCGTCTACGGCGCGCTCGGCCGCATGTACGCACCGGAGCTGACCCTCACCGGCAACGCGGACGCCGCCGTGCTGCTGCTGCCCGACCGGATGATCGGGGGAGTGGGCGGTGACCTGCTCGGCGCCCTGGTCGCCGGCGGCGCCTTCGCCGCGTTCCTGTCCACGGCGTCCGGACTGACCATGGCGGTCGCCGGAGTGCTCACCCAGGACATGCTGCCCTCGCGGGGCGTGCGGCACTTCCGGCTGGGCACGGTGCTCGCCATGGCCGTGCCCGTGACCCTGACCTTCCTGCTCGGCGGGCTCCCGGTCGCCGACGCCGTGGGGCTCGCCTTCGCCGTGTCGGCCTCGTCATTCTGCCCGCTGCTCGTCCTCGGCATCTGGTGGCGCCGGCTCACCCCGCCCGGCGCGGCCGCGGGGATGCTGGTGGGCGGCGGCTCGGCCTTCCTCGCCGTCGCCGCGACCATGACCGGCTACCCGGGCGAGGGCCCCTGGCACGCCCTGCTCGCCTGGCCCGCCCTCTGGTCGGTGCCGCTGGGCTTCCTCACCATGATCCTGGTGTCCCTGGCCACCCCCGGCCGGGTTCCGCCCGGTACCGCGGCCGTGCTGGCCCGCTTCCACCTGCCCGAGGAGACGCGGACGGAGGTGTCGCCATGAGCGGATTCCTCGCGGGGCTCCTGGTCGCCGTGCTGCCGCTGCTGGCCGCCGGGTTCTGGCTGGGCCGGCGCACCGCCCGCCCGTCCAGCCTGGCCGGCCTCGGCACCCCCGTCGAGCACGCCACCTTCGAGACCCTGCACACCGCCTCGCTGGCCACGCCCCCGCTGCGGGCCGGCCTCACCGAGGAGACCGCGCGCAAGGCCGCCCGCAAACTGCGCTCCCTGCTCGGCACCGACGCCCTGTGCCTCACCGACCGCGAGCGGGTGCTGGTCTGGGACGGCGTGGGCTCCCATCACCGCGAGGAGGTCATGGCCCGCCTCGCCGGCCCGCTCGACACCGGCCGCGGCGAGGCCTTCCCGCTCGGCTGCGACACCCCCGACTGCACCGTGCGCTGGGCCGTCGTCGCCCCGCTCACCGTCGACGACCGGGTGCACGGCGCGCTGGTGGCCTGCGCGCCCCGTGAGTCGGCGGTGCTGGTCCGGGCGGCCGGGGAAGTCGCCCGCTGGGTCTCCGTCCAGCTGGAACTGGCCGACCTCGACCGGTCCCGCACCCGGCTCATCGAGGCCGAGATCCGCGCCCTGCGCGCCCAGATCTCCCCGCACTTCATCTTCAATTCGCTCGCGGTGATCGCCTCCTTCGTGCGCACCGATCCCGAGCGGGCCCGTGAGCTGCTGCTGGAGTTCGCCGACTTCACCCGCTACTCGTTCCGCCGGCACGGCGACTTCACCACCCTCGCCGACGAGCTGCACGCCATCGACCACTACCTGGCACTGGTGCGGGCACGCTTCGGCGACCGGCTCTCCGTCACCCTGCAGATCGCCCCCGAGGTGCTGCCGGTGGCCCTGCCGTTCCTGTGCCTGCAGCCGCTGGTGGAGAACGCCGTCAAGCACGGCCTGGAAGGCAAGTCGGACAAATGCCATATCCAGCTCACCGCGCAGGACGCCGGCGCCGAGGCCCTGGTCGTGATCGAGGACGACGGCGCCGGCATGGACCCCGAGGTGCTGCGCCGCATCCTCGCCCGCGAACCGGGCCCCTCCGGCGGCATCGGCCTGTCCAACGTCGACGACCGGCTGCGCCAGGTCTATGGCGACGACTACGGGCTCGTCATCGAGACCGCCGTGGGCGCGGGCATGAAGGTCACCGTCCGGCTGCCGAAGTACCAGCCGGGCGTGCACTCCGCCGGACGCCTCGGCGGGTGAGGACGCGGTGCGGGAACCGCGGTGCGGGAACCGCGGTGCGGGATATCGCCGAGCGGGAATGAGGATCAGGTGCTGCGGGTGGCCACCATCGCGAGGGTGATCAGCCCCAGGACGACCCAGCCGAACCAGAGCCAGCCGTTGCTGCCGAGCGCCACCGTGTAGGCCGTCACGGCGACCAGACCGCCGACGGTGAGCACCGCCATGGTCTTCGTGGAGGTGGAACCGTTCGTGGAACCGGGCATCGCAACACCCTCCTCATGCGGTTCCCTCCATGGTGCCCCGCCGGACAGGATCCGCACATGCGTTCAGACACCCACTTTCCGGGGCGTCCGGCACGGGACCGGCCGTTCCGGGCGTCACGGGCACGGGCCGCCCGCCGAGCGGCTCAGTTGCCGCGGGCGTGCAGCGAGGCGAGGTAGGCGTTGTACGCCTCCAGCTCCTTGTCCCCGTCCCGGTCGGCGGCGCGGTCCTTGCGGCGGGCCTGCCGCTGGTCGGAGGCGTACCACTGGAACAGCAGCGCGATCAGCACCAGCACCGAGGGGATCTCGCTGAACGCCCAGGCGATGCCGCCGGCCGCGTTCTGGTCGGACAGCGCCTCGATCCCCAGCGAGGCGGGCGGGTGCTCGAAGGTCGACACCATCGGCGTGGACGCCATCATCAGCGCGATGCCGAAGAACGCGTGGAACGGCATGCCCGCGAACAGCTCCAGCATCCGCATCAGATACCCGGGCCGGTGCGGACCCGGGTCCACGCCCATGATCGGCCAGAAGAACACCAGGCCGACGGCGAGGAAGTGCACCATCATCGCGACGTGCCCCGCCTTGGAGCCCATCAGGAAGTCGAACAGCGGGGTGAAGTACAGCGCGTACAGGCTCGCGATGAACATCGGGATGGTGAACGCCGGGTGCGTGACGATGCGCATGTACCGGCTGTGCAGCAGCTTCAGCAGCAGCTCCCGCGGCCCCGTGCGGCCCCGCCCCGCCGTCGGCAGCGCGCGCAGCGCCAGCGTGATGGGCGCCCCGAGCAGCACCAGGATCGGGGAGACCATGCTGATCACCATGTGCTGCACCATGTGCACGCTAAACATGACCATGCCGTAGTCGTTCAGCCCGGTGCACATCACCAGCGCGACGCTCAGCACGCCGAGCACGAAGGCGACCGTGCGCCCCACGGGCCACTTGTCGCCGCGCCGGACCAGCCGCGCCACGCCCCAGCCGTACAGGGCCAGCGCCAGCAGGCAGGCGACGAGGAAGAACGGGTCCGCCGACCAGGCGAGGCCTCGCCCCAGCGTGAACGGCGGCAGATCCATGGTCATGCCGTGCCCGCTGTGATCCATCCACCGGCTCCTGATTCGTGGGGGTTGTGCGCAATGTCCGCCCCACAGACTACGGCGGACTCCGGCCGCCGCTGCGACCGGGGTCCGCCGTGAGCACCGCCCGGTGGCTGGAGCACGCGAGTGCCGGTGGCTAGAGCACGCACTCCGCCTCGGCGTACCGCTCCTCGGGCACCGTCTTCAGGCTGGCGACGGCCTCGGCCAGCGACACCATCGTGATGTCGGTCCCCTTGAGCGCCGTCATCCTGCCGAACTCGCCCCGGTGCACGGCCTCCACCGCGTGCCATCCGAACCGGGTGGCGAGCACACGGTCGTAGGCGGTGGGCGTGCCGCCCCGCTGCACATGCCCGAGGATCACCGGCCGCGCCTCCTTGCCGAGCCGCGCCTCCAGCTCCTGGGCGAGCTGCCGGGCGACACCGGCGAAGCGCTCGTGGCCATAGATGTCCTTGCCGCCCTCGTCGAAGTCCATGGTCCCGGGCCTGGGCTTGGCACCCTCGGCGGCGACCACGATGGCGAACCGCTTGCCGGCCGAGAACCGCGCGCCGACCTTCGCGGTCAGCTCGTCGATGTCGAAGGGCCGCTCGGGCACCACGATGGCGTGGGCGCCGGCCGCCATGCCGGAGTGCAGCGCGATCCAGCCGGTGTGGCGGCCCATGACCTCCACGATCAGCACCCGCTGGTGGGACTCGGCGGTGGTCTTCAGCCGGTCCAGCGCCTCGGTGGCGACGCCGACGGCGGTGTCGAAGCCGAACGTGACGTCCGTGACCGCGATGTCGTTGTCGATGGTCTTCGGCACACCGACTATCGGCAGCCCGTTGTCGGACAGCAGCCGGGCCGCCTTGAGCGTGCCCTCGCCGCCGATCGGGATGATCGCGTCGAGGCCGAGGTCGCGGACGTGCCCCTTGGCGCGCTCCACGCCGTCCCGCAGATGCCCGGGACGGACCCGGGAGGAGCCGAGGATGGTGCCGCCGCGTGCCAGGATGCCGCTCACCGCGTCCAGGTCGAGCTTGAGGTAGTCGCACTCCAGGAGGCCCTTCCAGCCGTCCCTGAACCCGATGACCTCGTCGCCGTGGTCGACGACGGCACGGTGCACGACGGACCGGATGACGGCGTTCAGGCCGGGGCAGTCGCCGCCGGACGTGAGGACACCAATGCGCATAGCCCGAAACAACCTTCTCGAAGTGGGCCGGGACCGGACCGCGCTGTCCGGCTCGATCCCCGCCACCCTAGCGGCTGAAGGGGGCAGGGCCGCACCTCGCGTCCGCCTGCTGGACGAGCCCGCTCACCTGTGCGGACCAGGCGTCAGACGGGCTCTCCGACGGGCTCTCGCAGAGGTCCTGGAGGCCGGACACGACGGCGGCGCGGCGGGGTGCGGAACACCCCGCCGCGCCGCCGTGTCACCTCACAGGCGCAGCGGATTCACCCGGGCTGCTGCGCGGCGGCGATGCGCTCGTTGCGCAGCGCCTCGTACCACCGGTCGTCGGTCGGCGGGAGCGCGTTGACGTCCAGCGCCAGCTTCAGCAGCAGGTCGGCGATCTGCGGGTTGCGGGCCAGCACCGGGCCGTGCATGTAGGTGCCGAACACCGTGTCGTTGTACGCGCCTTCGGTGCCGTCGCCGGTGCCGTTGCCGTTGCCGAACCGCACCCGGGCGAACGGGCGGGCCGTGGGGCCCAGGTGGGTGACGCCCTGGTGGTTCTCGAAGCCGGTCAGCGGCGGCAGTCCCAGCTCCGGGTCGATGTCGGCCAGCACGTCGCCGACACAGCGCGCGCCCTCGCCGCGCACCGAGACCACGTCCAGCAGTCCGAGGCCGGGCTCGCGCTGGCCGAGGTCGTTGATGAACTCGTGGCCGAGGATCTGGTAGCCGGCGCACACCGAGAACACGATCGCGCCGTTCTCCACCGCCCGGTTGAGCCCGCCGTCCCGGCGCAGCCGCTCGGCGGCGAGCCGCTGCGGCCGGTCCTCGCCGCCGCCGATCAGGTAGATGTCGCCGGACGTGGGGACCGGCTGGTCGCTGCGCACGTCCAGCCGGGCGACGTCCAGGCCGCGCTGCCGGGCGCGGCGCTCCACGACGAGCACATTGCCCTGGTCGCCGTAGGTGCTGAGCAGGTCGGGATAGACCCAGACGACCCGCAGGCTGTTGTCACTCACAAAAGTCCCCTGAGTTGTCAGTTGCCGACGCGGCGGCGCAGGTCCTGGAACGCGGTGTAGTTGGCGATGACCTCGATACGGCCGGGCGGGCAGGCCGCCACCGCCTGGTCGAGGTTCTCGCACACCTGGAACTGCTGATCGGCCACCTCGAGGCGCACCGCGAGGTCCAGCTTCCGGTCGCCGATGACGCAGATCGGGTGCCCGGTGAGCCGGGTGTAGTCGACGTCCCACAGCCAGGAGGTGTCGGTGCCGTCCGCGGCGCGGGCGTTGACCGAGAGGATCACGGGCGTGGGCGGCGGGTCGATCAGCGAGAACGTCTCCAGCCAGCCCGCGGGGTTCTTGGCGAGCAGCAGCCGCAGGTCACGGCCCTGGAATCGCACCACGTCGTAGCGCCCGGCGACGGCCTGCACCTGGTACATCCGCTCCAGCGCCACCTGCGGCGGCACCCCGAACACCGCGGCGACGGCGGCGGAGGTCGCGGCGTTGGCCTTGTTGGCGCGGCCCGGCAGCTGCAGGTGGATGGGCCAGGCGGAGCCGTGCGGGTCGATCACATGGTCGCCGGAGAGCGCCCAGCTCGGCGTCGGCCGGCGGAAGCCGCACTCGCCGCAGAACCAGTCGTCGCCGGGACGCTGCATCACACCGCCGCAGGAGGGGCAGGACCAGGCGTCGTCCTTCCACATCTGGCCCGCGGCGACCCAGATCACGTTCGGTGACGAGGAGGCGGCCCAGACGACCAGCGGGTCGTCGGCGTTGGCGACGATGACGGCCTTGGACCCGGCCAGCCCCTCGCGCCAGTTCTCCGCGAGCATGCGGGTCTCCGCCGCGCGGTCCAGCTGGTCGCGGGAGAGGTTCAGCAGGGCGATGCACTTGGGGTCGGTGTCGCGGGCGACGCCGGAGAGGTACTTCTCGTCGACCTCGATGACGCCGAACTTCGCGTCCGAGCCGCCGGCCAGCGCGGAGGTGATGCCGGCGGGCATATTGGCACCGAGCGCGTTGGAGACCACCGGCCCGGCGGCGCGCAGCGCCTCGGCGATCAGCCGGGTCGTGGTGGTCTTGCCGTTGGTCGCCGAGACGAGAACACAGTCCAGGTTCTGCGCCAGCCGCGCGAGAAGATCGGGATCGAGTTTCAGCGCCACCCGGCCACCGATCACCGAACCGCTGCCGCGCCCCGCGGCGCGGGATGCCGCTGCGACCGCCTTGCCCGCGGTCACGGCCAGCTTGGCCCGCGGCGTGAGCGGGTCCGAGTTGCCTGCCATCAGTTCTCGATCCTCCTTGCGTACGCGCCGCGCCTTGTGCCTGACGGCCACGTGGTGTGGGCCTCAGCCTATCGAGATCCTTTGACGGCCCAGAACCGTGGCTCCCGGTTGTGACGGGCGCCGATGCGAGGACCGTACCCTGACCGCCATGCGGCACGGCCCCATCCCCGGCGTCCACGGACGCGTGCGCCCCCTCACCCTGCTCGGCGACCCCGTCCTGCACACGCCGTGCCGGGAGGTCACCGACTTCGGTCCGGAACTGGACCGGCTGGTGGAGGACTTGTTCGCCACGATGTACGCGGCGCAGGGGGTGGGCCTGGCGGCGAACCAGATCGGGGTGCCGCTGCGGGTGTTCGTCTACGACTGCCCCGACGACGAGGACAACCGGCACCTCGGGCATGTGGTCAACCCGCGCCTGGTCGAGCTGGACGGCGTGACGGTCCGCGGCCCGGAGGGCTGTCTGTCCCTGCCGGGCCTGGAGGCGGGCACGGAACGCCACGACCACGCGGTGATCGAGGGCGTGACGAGGACGGGCGAGCCCGTGACGGTGCACGGCACCGGTTGGTTCGCCCGCTGCCTGCAGCACGAGTACGACCACCTCGAGGGCCGCGTCTACGCGGACCGTCTCACCGGCTGGCGCCACCGCCGCCTCATGCGCCAGGTCTCCCGGGCTTCATGGCAGCGGGGCAGGTGAGGTGACCGGGCCCGGGCGGCCCCGCGCACTCCGAGGCGCGTCCGAGGCGGCCGCGCACTCCAGGCCGCGTCCGAGGCCGCCGCGCACTTCGCGGGAGTCAGAATCCGGGGCCGCCCAGCTTGTCCCCGGCCGCGGCCAGCCGTCCCCACAGCAGATCGGCGAGGCTGCGCACCAACTCGGCGCGGGAGCAGGGGCGTTCTCCCAGCCACCAGTCGCCCGCCGCGTGCATCATCCCGACGATCCCGTGGCCCCAGACGCGCGCCAGCTGCTGCGAGTCCGGCCCGAGGTCGACGCGCTCCTCGATCACCTGCGCCAGTTCCTCGCCCATGCGCCGCAGCAGCGGCGCCGAGTGCTTGCCGACGTCGAACCCCTGGTCCCCGGAGGACCCCTCGGCCGGGTGCATCAGGAACCGGTACACCTGCGGCCGCGCCTCGATCGCCGCGAGATAGGTGTCGAGCGTGTTCTCCACCCGCTCCCGCCGGTCGGCCGGGGCGTCCAGCGCGGCGCGCAGCGAGTCGAGCAGGGCGTCGGTGTGCCGCTTGGCCAGTGCCGCGTACAGGCCGCCCTTGTCGCCGAAGTGCCGGTACAGGATGGGCTTGGTGATCCCCGCCTCCGCGGCGATCGCGTTCATCGACGCCTGCGGGCCGTCGCGCAGCACCACCCGGTCGGCGGCCTCCAGCAGCTCGCGCCGGCGGCGGTCGGCGGCCCGCTGCTGATCGGTCCGCTGTGTGGTGTCCATGAGCTCTCCCCACCCGTGCTGGTTCGGTGACGCCTGCGCAAAGTAGCACTGCCCTTGTCCGGCCCGTCGAACGGGGATACCGACCTGTCCTCGGGAGTTGACTTTTCCTACCCGCCGGTAACAGACTGCGGTTACCGCAAGTAACACGTGCGCCGCCGCTGGAGGGGACATGGCCGAGTTCACCATGGAGCTCAACGACGAACAGAAGGAGGTGCGGGACTGGCTGCACGGCTTCGCCGCCGATGTCATCCGCCCCGCGGCCGCCGAATGGGACGAGCGTGAGGAGACTCCCTGGCCGGTCATCCAGGAGGCCGCCAAGGTCGGAATCTACTCCCTCGACTTCTACGCGCAGCAGTACTTCGACCCGACCGGTCTCGGCATCCCCATGGCGATGGAGGAGCTCTTCTGGGGCGACGCGGGCATCGCCCTGTCCATCGTCGGCACCGGCCTGGCCGCCGTCGGGGTCCTCGCCAACGGCACCGAGGAGCAGATCGGCACCTGGATCCCCCAGATGTACGGCGACGTCAACGATGTCAAGGTGGCCGCCTTCTGCTCCTCCGAGCCCGACGCCGGCTCCGACGTCGCCTCCATGCGCACCCGCGCCGTCTACGACGAGGCGAAGGACGAGTGGGTGATCAACGGCACCAAGACCTGGGCGACCAACGGCGGCATCGCCAACGTGCACGTGGTGGTCGCGGTCGTCGACCCCGAGCTCGGATCCAAGGGCCACGCCTCCTTCATCATCCCGCCGAACACCCCCGGCCTGTCCCAGGGCCAGAAGTTCAAGAAGCACGGCATCCGCGCCTCGCACACCGCCGAGGTCATCCTGGACAACGTGCGCGTGCCCGGCTCCTGCCTGCTCGGCGGCAAGGACAAGCTCGACGAGCGGCTCGCCCGCGCCCGGGAGAAGGCGAAGAAGGGCGGCGAGCGCGTGAAGAACGCCGCGATGGCCACCTTCGAGGCGTCCCGCCCGGCGGTCGGCGCGATGGCGGTGGGCACGGCCCGCGCCGCCTACGAGGTGGCCCTGGAGTACGCGCAGACCCGCGAGCAGTTCGGCCGCCCGATCATCGACAACCAGGGCGTCGCCTTCCAGCTCGCCGACATGCGCACCCAGATCGACGCCGCCCGCCTGCTCGTCTGGCGGGCCTCCTGGATGGCGATCAACGGCAAGCCGTTCACCGCGGCCGAGGGCTCGATGTCCAAGCTCTTCGCCAGCGAGACGGCGAAGAAGGTCACTGCCCAGGCCATCCAGATCCTCGGCGGCAACGGCTACACCCGCGAGTACCCGGTGGAGCGCATGCACCGCGACGCCGCGATCTACACCATCTTCGAAGGCACCAGCGAGATCCAGCGCCTGGTCATCGCCCGCACCCTCTCGGGCATGCCGATCCGCTGACGCGCCCGGCCGAACGGCTCACACACACCCCCCCACGGGCCGGGACGGCCCCTCCCATCCGCCGGGAGGGGCCGTTCCCGTGGATGTGCTCCGGGGCCGTTCCCGTGGACGTGCTCCTGGCATTCCCCCGGCTGCCGGGTTGCCCACGCCCGGTCCCCGGGCACATCTCATGGGTGAGAGACGCCACGGAGGACGCGATGACACGTACGGCCCGGGAGCTGCTGAAGACGATCACCGCCGAGCTCGCGTCCGACCCGCGTTCCAACCCGCTGGTGCCGCTGATCGCCTCCGGTGAGGCGGACCGGGAGGTGCTTGCGACGCTCGCCCTGGAGCAGATGCGGGTGATCCCGGCCGACCGGCGCGCCTTCCTCCAGCTGGCCCTGCGCTCCTCGGCCGAGCCGGAGGCGGACGCCTGCTTCACCGCACTGGCCGAGGGGGAGGCGATCGCTCAGCGGCGGCTGCCGGCCTTCGCCGCGGCCTGCGGTGCCGACGAGGCCCGCGCCTCGGCGTACACCCCGCTGCCGGGCTGCCAGGCCTACCCGGCCTATGTCGCCTGGCTGGCCCTGAACGCCGCCCCGGCCGACGCGGTGCTGGCCGTCACCGCCAACTTCTCGGCGTGGGGCGGCTACTGCGCGACCATCGCCGGCGCCCTGCGCACCCACTACGGCTTCACCGACGAGGCGTGCGCCTTCTTCGACTTCTTCGCCGAACCGGCCCCGGACCTGGACCGCACGGCCGAGAACGCCGTCCAGGCAGCCCTGGACACCGGCCGCCTCGACGAGACGCGGGCCCGCTCCTACGGGCGTCTGCTGCAGAGCTACGAGGCGCTGTTCTGGCGGACCCTCCAACGGCCCGCGTAGGAGCGCCACCACGGGCTGCGGATCACGGCGTGCGGCCGCTGCTGTGCGCGATGCAGGCCACGTCGATCCGGTCGGCCAGCTTGGCCAGCTCGATGGTGAGCGCGGCCACCGTGTCCTCGTCGAGCCCTTGCTCCCCGGCCTCGACCAGCCGCACCCACCGGCCGCCCACCGTCCGCAGCAGCTTGCTGACATCGGCCGCGGCCACCTGAAGGGTCCCGCGGTCGTCGACGATCAGAGGCAGAGTCACTTCGCGGTTCACAGATCGGATCGTAGCCCCGGAAGCCTCACGCACCCTGCCAAACCGTGGTGATGTTGCAGAACTCCCGGATTCCGTGCCCGGACAGCTCACGCCCGTAGCCGGAGCGCTTCACCCCGCCGAACGGGAACGCCGGGTGAGAGGCCGTCATGCCGTTGACGTAGACCCCGCCCGCCTCCAGGTCCCGCGCGAACCGGTCGACTTCGGCCTCGTCACGCGTCCAGACGTTCGAACTCAGTCCGAACGAGGTGTCGTTGGCGATCAGCACCGCCTCGTCCAGGTCCGCGGCGCGGTACAGCGTCGCCACCGGGCCGAACGCCTCCTCCCGGTGAATGCGCATCTCCCGGTCGATGCCGGACAGCACCGTCGGCGGGTAGTACCAGCCCGGACCCTCGGGGCGCTCGCCGCCGCACAGCACCTCCGCTCCGGCGTGCACCGCGTCGTCGACCATCTCCTCCAGGTCGCTGCGCCCCTGCTCGCTCGCCAGCGGCCCGACGTCGGTCTCCTCCTCCATCGGGTCGCCCACCTTCAGCGCCTTCATGCCCGTGGTGAAGCGTTCGGCGAAGGCGTCGTAGACATCCGTGTGCACGATGAAGCGCTTCGCGGCGATGCAGGACTGCCCGTTGTTCTGCACCCGCGCGGTGACCGCGACCTGGGCGGCCCGGTCCAGGTCGGCGGAGGGCATCACGACGTAGGGGTCGCTGCCGCCCAGCTCCAGCACCGTCTTCTTGATCATCTCCCCGGCGGTGGACGCCACCGCCCGCCCGGCCGGCTCGCTGCCGGTGAGGGTGGCCGCTTTGACCCGGTCGTCCCGCAGGATCTCGTCGACCGCGCCGGAGCCGATGAGCAGCGCCTGGAAGCAGCCCTCGGTGAAGCCCGCGCGATGGAACAGGTCCTCCAGGTACAGGGCGGTCTGCGGCACGTTCGAGGCGTGCTTGAGCAGGCCCACGTTGCCCGCCATCAGCGCGGGCGCGGCGAACCGCACCACCTGCCACAGCGGGAAGTTCCACGGCATCACCGCGAGCACCGGACCGAGCGGCCGGTAGCGCACCACGACCCGCGAGGCGCCGGAGTCCCGCACGTCGGAGGCGTCGGGCTCCTCGTCGGCGAGCAGCCCGGCCGCGCGGTCGGCGTACCAGCGCATGGCCTTGGCGCACTTGGCGGCCTCCGCGCGGGCCTGCTTCACCGGCTTGCCCATCTCGGTGGTCATCGCCCGTGCGATGCTCTCGTTGTCCTCGTCGAGCAGGTCGGCGGCGCGGCGCAGCAGCGCGGACCGCTCGTCGAAGCTCGTCGTCCGGTACGTACGGAAGGTGGCCTCGGCGAGCTGGAGCCGGCGCTCGATCTCCTCCTCGCCCATGGCCTCGTACGTCTTGAGTGTCTCGCCGGTCGCCGGATTCACCGTTGCGATGGGCATCGCGGACCTCCCTGGGGACGGGCTTGCGTTTCGACCTTCCCGCGCGGCCGGGGGCCGCGCAACGCGGGAGGGTCCTCAGAGCGAGTGCTCCGCCAAGCGGTCGAGAAACGCCGTCTGCGCCTTGACGATCACCTCACGGGCCCGGTCCAGCCCGAACCACGCCACCCGGTCCAGCTCCGGGAACTCCCGCATCCGCCCCGACCGCGGCGGCCACTCCATCTCGAACGTCCCCGGCATGATCGCCGCCGGGTCGACATCCCCCTCCACGGCCCACGCCGTCACCACCTTGCCGCCGGACTGGCGGACCTCGCCCAGCGGGATCGCCTCCCCGTCCGGCGGGGGCAGGCCCAGCTCCTCCTCGAACTCCCGGCGGGCCGCCTCCCAGGCCGGCTCGTCCGGGTCGTACTCGCCCTTGATCACGGTCCAGGCGCCGGCCTCCCGGCGGGCGAAGAACGGGCCGCCCATGTGACCGAGCAGTACCTCAAGGCCCCCACCGGTGCGCCGGAACACCAGCAGGCCGGCGCTGCGGGCGCCGGTCACGGCCGCACCTGCGGATGCGCGGCGAGCACCGTCTCCACCGTGTCCGCCTCCTCCGGGCGCTTGTCCTCGCGGTAGCGGACCACGCGCGCGAAGCGCAGGGTGACACCGGCCGGGTAGCGGGCGGAGCGCTGCAGGCCGTCGTAGGCGATCTCCACGACGAGTTCGGGGCGCACGGTGACCACGTACCCGTTCTCCTCGACGGCCAGCTCGCGCAGCCGTTCGGTCTGCCAGGACAGCATCTTGTCGGTCATGCCCTTGAAGGTCTTGCCGAGCATCGCGTAGCCGCCGTCGGCGGTGCGGGCGCCCAGGTGCAGATTGGACAGCTTGCCGGTGCGGCGGCCGTGGCCCCACTCGGCGGCCAGCACCACCAGGTCCAGCGTGTGCACGGGCTTGACCTTCAGCCAGGAGGCGCCGCGCCGGCCCGCGCTGTAGGGGGCGTCCAGGCTCTTGACCACCACGCCCTCGTGGCCGCGCTCCAGGGTCTCGGCGAGGAAGGTCTCCGCGGTCGCCACGTCGTCCGGTCCGGACACCACCGTGCGCCGCACCCGCATCGGCTCCGGCACCAGCCGGGCCAGCTCGGCGTGCCGCTCGGTGAACGGCAGGTCCAGCAGGTCGCGGCCGTCGACGCTCAGCGCGTCGAAGAAGACGGGGGAGACGGGCACCTCGCGGGCGACGGTGGCCACGTCCACCCGCGAGCCGACCCGCCCCGCGGTCTCCTGGAACGAGCGGGGGCGGCCGTCGGCGTCGAAGGAGATGACCTCGCCGTCCAGGATGAACCGCTCGCCCGGCAACTCCCGTGCCACCCGGGTCACTTCCGGCAGGCGGTCGGTGATGTCGTCCAGGGTCCGGGTGTGCACCCGCACGCTGTCGCCGTCGCGGTGCACCTGCACCCGGATGCCGTCCAGCTTCTCCTCCACCACACAGGCGCCCAGCTTCTCCACCGCCTCGGCCACCGAGGAGGCGCTGTGCGCCAGCATCGGCAGCACCGGCCGCCCGACCGTGAGCCGGAACCGCTCCAGCGCCGCGGGCCCCTCCGACAGCAGCGCCTCGGCCACCGTCTGCAGCGAACCCGCCAGCATCACCGCCCGCCGCACGGCATCCGGAGGCGCCTCCGTAGCCCGGGCCAGTCCTTCCACGGCGACCGCGTCCAGCGCACCCTGCCGCACCTCCCCGGTGATCAGCCCGAACAGGAAGCGCTGCTCCTCCTCGGTCGCCGCCCCCATCAACTCCCCGACCAGCCGGGCCCGCTCGGCCTGCGACCCCGGCCCCGACACCTTCCCCAGCGCCCCGAGCAGCGCGTCGACCTCACGCACGGTCAGCGTCGGCTCGGCGGCCGGGGGCACCGGTCGGCTCAGCACCTTCCATCCCACGCCGAGCCGCCCCTGCGGCAGCCTGCCCGCGAGATACGGGATGACGATGCGCGCGTCCTCCGGCTCCGCCTCACGGAACAGCTCGGCGAGCAGAGCGATCTTCCGGGACCGCGCCGAGGTGGCAGCGACCTCCTGGGACACACGGGCCAGCCGGGACAGCAGCATGCAGCCATGGTGCAACGGAGCCGCACGCTCCACACCCGGGCCGCGCCCGGCGGATCCTGATCGCTTCGGGGTGGACCGCATCGCCCTGCGGCCACGGGTCGCTCTGCCGTGGCTCTGGACTGTTCCCCGGCGGATGCGAGCCGGGGGCGCAGCGGCGGCGTCGCAACCGATCCCTGCCGGGCCCGGAGCAACCTGTGGCCGTCCAGGATCGCTCCCTGGCGGACCCGGACCGCTCTGCGGTGGCCCGGAGCTCCCCCGCACAGTCGGACCGCGCGGCGGCGGAGCCGCAGCGCGCCGCGGTGGCACCGGTCCGTCGCCGGTGGCACCGGGCCGTGCTCAGCCGGCTTCGGACCACTTCCCGGTGGAGGCGCATGGTGTGGCAGCGGCGTCGCATCATTCCCTGGCGGGTCCGGACCGCTTGACGGCCTTGGGCCGCTGCGCGGTCGACCCGATCCTCTGCGGTGGCACCGGGCTGCTCCCGGGCGGACCCGAACCGCGCTGCGGCGGCATCGCACCGACCCCTGGCGGACCCAGATCGCTTCGCTGCGCGCGGACCCGGCCTCGGTACTGGTGGGCTCGCGTATTCAACTGTCGTGTATTGGTCCGTCGGTAGCCTTCAACAGTGACTTTGGGTGACGAGACTGGGGAGCGTTGTGTGGCTGCTCTGTAGGCTGATCTTGGGGTGCGGCCGACCGACACAGCAGCCGGCGGGCGCTCGTTGGGCCAGGCAGTCAGGGATGAAACACCTGAGTGAAGTAGTAGGAAGTCCAGCCGTCAGGATCATTACCGAAAGCGATGCCCACGCCGCTCGTGTTGTGGTTGCAGTTGAGGATGGTCGCCTTATGGCTAGAGCTGTTCCACCAAGCGTTGAAAGCCGTGTCTGGCCCCGGCGGGGCGGCATTGCCCCGAATCCTGCCGCGGAAGACGTTCTCGGCGCCAGAGGAACCCACAGCCTTTGCGATCCGGCCATCGGGCCCCGAAGGCAAACTACCGTCAGACCCGTAATGTCCCGGAAATCCCTCCGGTGTTTTCTTGTCCCAGAGGCCGGGATGAGCAGCCAGGTCTTCACTGTGGGCGCGTGCTACGACCACGAGACGCGGATCGACTGCAAGGCGTGAACATCCCCCGTGCGTGAGGTGCGCGTCCTTGACCAGCACCCAGGTCGTGCGCTCCTGGGTATCCATCCAGTCTGTGGCATTTGACTCGATATGCCCCAGGACGAAGGTCCAGCCGGCCGCCTCATGCCCACCGCCGGCGGGGCACCGGCCCTTGTTGGCCGGGAATCCGTCAAAGAACAGTGCGTGACATTTACCGCAGTAACGCCAATCGCCCTGCTCCCTCGGGCTGGGGGGAGAGGTCAAGGGGCCGTGGTAAATGACGAAGTGCCAACCAGCCGCTTGATGCCCACCGCCGGCGGGGCATTGACCCTTGTCCGAAAAACCGTCATAGAAAAACGCGTGACAGGCGCCGCAGTGGCGCCACTGCGCTTGGACTACAGGAGACTCCACAGGTTGTTGGTCACCCCCCCACACGTCGTAGTTGAAGCCCCAGGCTTTATGGACGCCGCCCGCCGGACATGGGCCCTTGGTCAAAAAGCCATCATAAGCCAGAACCTGACATTTACCGCAGGAACGTCAATCGAACTGGTCAACCATGAGTGACGGGCCTTCTCAATTGGTGTCGGGTTCACTAACTCCCCCAAGGAGGGTCGCACTTTTCAGTGTGACCCTCCTGCGCGAACCGCGCATCTCCGCGACTTCTTCCTCAGTCGACGTCGCTAAGACGATGTCTCATGTGGTGATGTAGCGAGCTGCGGCATCATTGTTCTTCGTGGGTGTTGATCTGTCGCAGCGACTG
>NZ_BAAAGU010000052.1:0-51428 GCF_039524635.1 Streptomyces thermocarboxydovorans
GCCACCTCCTACGAAGCAGCGGTCTCGCTCGCGTCATTCCTACTCTGGGCAAGATCCGTTTGAAGACGGACCCTAGTTCCGCCGTCGACCTCGCGCCTGCACCGCCAGGACAGTGACCGGCCAAGGCCCTCTGGCATGAGGTGACTTGATCTTCTTCATATCGCTCCCGCGAGAGGTGCAGGGTTCCGCAGATGAACCCCCCGACTCACCGGCGTCCGGCGCGACGGTGACCGCACCCGGGCCACCGAAAGCCGAGGCCGCGACAACGGGTGGAACGCCGCGCTGGGACGGGTCAGCGGGTGCCATCCGCGGTGACGGGGATGGCTCGATCCCGTTGCCGGTGTGTCAGCTGGCGATCCAGCCGCCGTCGACATGCAGGACGCCTCCGTTGATGTAGCCGGCACCGGCGCTGGCGAGGAAGTGGATGGTGGCCGCGATCTCGGAGGACTGGCCGGTGCGGCGTGCGGGCACGGCCGTTTCGAGGAAGTTCGCGTTCGCCGACTTGTTGTCACCGCCCGACGGCTCGGGGACCACGTCGCCGAGGATCTCGTGGGACGTGGCGAGAATCGAGGTGTCGATCACGTCCGGAGCCACGGCGCTGGCCGTGACGCCGTAAGGGCCGAGGTCGACGGCGAGCCGACGGGTCATGCCTTCCAGTCCTGCCTTGGAGGCGTCGCAGGAGAGCCCGTCGGGCGACGTACGCGTCGCCGCGATCGAGGTGACGATGATGATGCGTGCGGAATTCAGCCGGACCATCGCCTCCCGATGATGCCGACCAAGCGCCCCAACCGCCATATGGCGTCTTCCGGCTCGCGCACCCCGGCACGTGCCTGCTTGTATGCCCATGGCGGGGACGTCGGCCGCAGTCAGCTCGGCGAGTGCGCTTCGTCGCCTCACGGCACTTCGAGGAGCCGTCATGACTGAGCTCGTTGACATCAACACCTCCACCGCGGAGGACCTCGCGAAGCTTCCCGGAGTCGGGGAGACGATCGCCGAGAGCATCGTCGCCTACCGCGATGAGCACGGGCCGTTCGATTCGGTCGAGGCGCTCCTACAGGTGGAGGGAGTCACTGAGCGGCTGCTCCAGAGGCTGCGCCATCGGGTGACGGTCGGCGCGCCAACCGGACGTCCGCTGGCGCCCGAGTCGGTCGAGGTACGACTCGTCGACCCCAGTGACGGTGGGGACTTCACCGGCCACTCGGTCACGATCATCGGTGTGCGCAGGACAGGCCAGGAGGCAACGGGGGACATCCCCTTCTCCGCGTCGGGCCCGACCAGCGCCGACGGGATCGTCACCCTGAGCATTCCGCCCCGGGCGACCCTCGTCGGCCAGGTCACGCTGAAGGCGAGTGCGCCGGATGGCGAGCTGCTCAAGAGCGACAGCCAGGACGGCTCGGCTCTGCCACAGCAGGTCACCCTGACGGTCAAGCCTCACGTGCCCGGCACAACGCAGCCCAACACCGATCCGGCGGCGGAGAAGCCGACGCGCCTGCGCGGCCGGGTGATCGACTCGGCCGGCCGCCAACAGGCCGCAGGCCTGCAGGTCGTCCTCTGGGGCGCGGTGAAGGCCGATCCCGAGCCAGAGGACTTCCGTGCGCTCACGGTGTCCACGACCGACGCCCAGGGCCACTTCACCGGCCCTTATCCGGTGGGGAAGTATGCCTCGGCCCACGCCACCATCGGGCTGTCGGACGAAGTCGCCACCGTTCCGGTGCATCTGGAGGAGGAGGGCGCCTTCCCGGAGACAGTCGTCCTCGTCGTCGATGTCTCCGAACCTGCCGACGAGCAGGACTGCTCCTGTCATGACCCGGGCGCTGCGCCACGGTCCCCGGACGCCACCGAGCTGGCACGGGCGGACGGCACGTTCTCGGCCGATGCCGGAATGGGCCGCTGCGTGGACTTCACCAAGCCCGACCGCACCTTGGAGGACTACAGCTTCACGTACCTCGTCCGCACGACCGAGCCGGAGATTAAAGGGCTGACGCTGGACGAGCCGCCCAAAGTCCCGGCGTCCAAACTCACGCCATTCGTGCGGGCGGAGCTGTCCAAGGCGCGAGATGCGTTCCGCCGCGCAGTGGGACCAGGGCCGGCTGCAATGGCGTTGGCACCGCCACCGTCAGCTGTGGATGTGCGAGCTGAAGAGGTCGGCGGTCCCGTTGAAGGGGTGGTCGAGGAGGCCAGCGTGCCGATCACCGGGTTCATCGATGCCGCTGCATTGAAGTCGCTGGCGCGCAACCCGGGAGTGTCACCGTTGAAGGCGGTGTACGCCGCCGCCCAGCTGACTCGGCACGGCGACTTGCAGCGCTATCTCGGTTCAGCAGTGGCCAAGCCACCTGGGCGGCAACAGCTGACCGGCGACCACTCGGTGGACTGGGACGACGACCCCACGATCTACCAGGCGAGCACCATCGCTCACGGGCACATCCTGCGGTTCAAGCAGGAGTGGGTTGCCGATGGCTACTCGATGGGCAACCTCCTCTACAGCCTGCCGCTGGCTCCGGGCCAAAAGAAGCAGATCGCCATTGTCGACTGGGAACGGCGAGAGTCGACCGCACGGCAGGAGTTCCGCGAGTCGCGCGACAGCCTTGAGGCGAGCCTGGCCCGGGACCGGGACATCAGCGACATCGTCACCGGGACACTGAGCGAGTCCATGCGGGGCGGCTCGCAGGCGTCCTCGGGCAGCCTCGCAGCCGGTCTCGGGGTAGCGGCGATCATTCCCCCGGTTGGTGGACTGCTGGGGGTCGGCGGGGGCCACTCCAGCGCGGACAGCTCCGCATGGCAGGAGTCCTCGCGATCCACGGCGGCGCATGCTCTCCAGCAGCTCCGGGACCGCACCGTCCAGGCCGCCTCGGCGGTGCGGACGCAGCGAACGTCGGTCGTGCACACCGTCGCCCAGGGCGAGCGGACGGTCGCGACTACCGAGTCCGTCGCAAACTACAACCACTGCCACGCACTGACCATCCAGTACTTCGAGCTGCTTCGGCACCTGTTGGTCAGAGAGCGGCTGGTGGACGTGCAGGAATGCCTGCTGGTGCCGCTCCTGATGTCCTGGTTCACCGACGCCAAGGCTCTGCGGTGGCGGAATACACTGGCGAACGCTGTACCGCGGCCGCTGCGGGCCGGCTTCGCGGCGCTGGACCGGATCGACGCGAACTACGCCGGCAGCGATCTGCCTGTGGGCCGCTACGCCGACGAGAACCTGGAGTCCGTCGAGGGCGAGCTGAATCTCCGCTTCCAGCTTGCCCGGCCACGGGACAAGGACGACGACTTCGACCCAGCGTCGTGGAACCCGCTGCTTGGCCTCTTCGGATTCAGCCCGACGGACTTTTACAACCAGTACTTGAGGGACCAACAGTTCAAGGACCGGATCTTTCTGGAGCGTCTCGGCCCGAAGATCGCCTCCTCCGTCGTTCAGTTCCTGCGGGTGCACGCGATCAAGAACAACGAGTCCACCGTCGATCTCAAGATCGACCCCACGCTCGTCTCCCCATTCGCCAACGACGCGAGCCTATACGTCTCGCTGCGGATGGGCGCGTCCCTGTCCCCGGTGCTCCGCTCCGACATCAAGGCCGTGGTGATCAGCTCAAGGCTCGGACTCCCCGGTCTGCCGTTCGTGATCGACCTGCTGCCTGCGGGCTCTCGGGTCATCGTCGACTCCGGTGCGCTGCGCTACCGAACGACGCACATGTCGTCGGCACTGTTCACCAACTCGTTCATCCGCAACGACCTGACCGGGCTCGACGACGTCCGCATCGAGACGCCGCTGAGCCGCCAGGAGCTCCGCAATCCTCGCGAGGAGGACAAGGAACTGGCCCGGAATCTGCTGGACCACCTCAACGAGAACATCGAGCGCTACCACCACCTCATCTGGTCGCGGATGAGCGACGCCCGGCGGTTCATGCTGCTCGACGGAGTCGAGGCGCCCAACAGTGGTGGCCGTTCGGTGGCCAGCGTGGTCGAGAACGAGCTCATCGGCATCGTCGGGAACAGTCTCGTGCTTCCAGTGGCCCGCGGCTTCCACCTGGACCCGACGTACCAGCAGGACACCCGGAACCCGATTGACCTGATCCAGCACTATCAGCCGAACACCCCCATCGAGCCCTCGCGCATCGCCATTCCCACCAGCGGTGTCTACGCCGAGGCGGTCATGGGCGCCTGCAACTCGTGCGAGGAAATCGACGAGACCCGGTTCTGGCGGTGGGAGGAGTCACAGAGCCCCGACTCACCGCCGCAGATCCTGCCCACATCGACCGAGACCCGTCGGGCCGCCCCAGCAGAGGTCACGCCGACGGAGTTCCCCCAGCCCATCATCGCCATGCAGAATGCCCCCGCCGCACCGGACCCGACTGGCGTCGGCGCTGCCCTGAATCTGCTGGGCCAGGCTGGCGCCTTCCGCGACCTGGCCGGGCTGGAGGGCACGCAGAGGAACGCCGCCGCGGCCCTTGAGCGGGCATTCGTCACCGCGACCACCTTCGGCACGAAGGCTGCCGACCTGGCACTGCAGGGCAAGATGTCCAAGGACATTGATAAAGCGATGAAGACGATTCAGTCGGCCAAGCAGACCGGACTGATCGACGACAAGCAAGCCGGTGACCTTACCGAGAGCGCCATTCGCGGCATGATCGGCCAGACGCGGCCCGCCACGACGTCCAAGCTCACCGAGGAGCCTGCGGTACGCAACTTGCTCCGCTCGCAGACCGACGCGACGTCGGGCGAGACCACCGTGAGCCGCGACGGCGAACGGGTCGAGGTGCGCCGCCCGGCGATCGGCGGCGCCAGCACCCGTATGCCCACGCCAACTCGCAGGGGGTCGACCTCGGCGGAGGCGCTCGCCGCGGTCGACGCGTTCCGCGCCCGTACGGCATCCGGACCGTGGCAGCTGGACCGAAACGAGGTGGCCGACCGCCTGGGTGATTTGGTCGGTGACCCGGACAAGCTGGACCAGGACAGCCTCAACCTCTGTGGCCCGGCAGCGTTCGTTCGCCTGTGGCTGCAACGGGATCCGCTCGCCGTGGTCCGCTTTGCCGCGGAGCTGTACGACAGCGGCGAAGCCAGCATCGGTGGCGCCTACTCGGTCGAGCCCGGCGACGACTCTCTGCTCGGCCAGGACTACGCCGCTCTCAAGGCCATGGCCGGTCCGGGTTTCTGCCCGCCCGCCGACTGGATGATGCTGGGGTCACTGCGCGACTCGGAGAACGCCTTCTTCGACTTCGAGGGGCGGCCGGACGAAGACGTCTCCGCCGCTACCAGCGCCGGCGAGGTCGCCGACTGGCTGCGAGCCACTGGGCTGTACGGCGAGGTCTCGGAAGAGGGGAACTACTTCTTCACCAAGGGCCTCGACCACCTGCTCGCACTGGCGCCGAGCACTAATCGAGACATCGCGCTACTCATCCACGCCCATGTACTCGACCAGGCCAATATCGTCAATGGTGCGAAGAAGTCAAGCGACTTCATCCTCAACGCTTTTCCGAACCACTTCATCGTGTTGACCGCTCGTGTCCAACCAGTACCGGGCGACCAACTACAGATGACCTACTGGACCTGGGGGCTCCCGGTGACAACCGCGACCTTCGACCGGGACACGGTCGAGGCCAACTACTACGGCGCAGTGGTCGCCCAACGCTAACCGCACGGCGAGGTTGATGACTACGCGAGGACCCGCGGGAGTCTGGTACGGACCCATTCCCGGGCGAGTCCGAGGCCGAAGGCATCCCGGTCGACCACCATGAGCTCGGAGACGGGCGTGTCCCCCCGGTCGGCTTCCGGGGCCCCGGGGCCGGGCTCGCGCGAGCGTCCTGGAGCGTCGACGAGACGTAGACCTTCATGTCACGACCTCGCTCTTGTCGGTTTTCCGTCAGGGAGGCAGACATGTAGACATCAGGCTGCATTGCCCACCTAAACGCCGCGACATTTCCCCTGTTCAGCGGTCACAAGACGTGATCCCGAGCACCCACCTCGGGCTGGAATTCCGGGCCCGTCATGCCGCCTCCCCTTGCACCTCTGGCGGCCACACGCTGTCGCCAACGGGTCCGTCACAGCCGAGAACCGACGACATAGGTAAGCGCGTGAGCACGTCCTTGACACGTACGACACGGCCGTGGGCCCCGGGCCGTAGAACTTCACGGTGCACGTGTACGACGACGGGCAGCACCTGCGGCACCCCCAGGTGCCCGGCACGCCCTTGCTCGCTCCGGCTGCCGTCGAGCACGTCGTCTACGAAGCACGCTTCCGCCGAGGAAGCACAGCCGACCAGGGGGCCGGAACGCAACACACCTGAAGTTGACACAGAATCGGCCTGGAAAACGCCGGCTCGTGGTGAATGTGGCGGGTCATCTCATTGATCCGGGCCATGGAATAGCCGAGGGCGCGTGCTGAATCCCGCACGCTCAAGCGGGATTGGTAGGTGATGAGGTTCGCCACCTGGGCGCAGTGCGACCGGCCGTATTTGGCATACAGGTACTGGATCACCTCCTCCCGGCGGTCGTTCTCGAAGTCGATGTCGATGTCCGGGTCGGTTTTCCCGGCGTGCAGGAATCGCTCGAAGAGCAGGCCGTGTTTGAGTGCGTCGACGGAGGTGATGCCGAGCGCGTAGCAGAGCACCGAGGATCTCTTCGGCGGTGCGCAGATGTGCCGTCGGGGCCGGCGGCAGTTCCCCGATCGCGGTGTCGAGGTTCTCGCGGCGGTGCAGTGCGGTCAGGGCCGCAGCCAGCCGTGCAGAACGCGGTGCCGCGCAGCGGACCGCGTTCGTGGCCACTACCGGCAGCCGCCATCGCTCTGCCGCCGCGTGCAGGGCAGCGTTGCGTGGGCCGTCTTCGGGTAGGCGGTGATCGACGAGTTCGGTGTACAGATGGGTGCGGCCGAAGAGGTCCACCAGCCGGTCCATCCGTGCGTGGACGGCGTCGGAGTCATAGGCCGCCTCGCCGCCGACGGGGCAGCCGGTGAGGATCGCCCACTCTCCCTCGTACGCGGCAGCCGAGAGCGCGTCGAGGTCGTAGAGCGGGGCGCCCTTGGCGCCGGCCAGCTGCCCGGCGCTGATTGCCGCGGACAGGCGGGTGAAGCCCAGCAGGCTGCGGACGATCACCACGATGGACCCGAGGCCCTGGTCCAGGGTGAGTCCGGCGCCGTAGATGCTGCCGATGCCGTATTCGCTCGCGGCCTCCGCCAGACGTCTCGCGCCGTAGAGCCCGTTGGTGTCGGTGATCGCCAGGGCCTCGATGCCGAGGCGGGCGGCCTCGGCGACCAGCTCCTCCACATGGTTGGCACCGAAGAGCCCGCCAGGTCACCGAGGATCTCCTCGCCGGGCCCGGCCGAGGGCCAGTAGCCCCAGGCCAGGCGCTCGACTTCGGGAATCTCGGTGCCGCGGGCGAGATGGTGGCTGCCGTACCGGGTCCAGGTGTCGAGGATCCGGCGCTCGGTGTCGGGCATGCATGCTCCGGGGGACTCGAGGGAGGAAGTGGCAGAAGTGCGGGGGCGCAGGAGTGGTTCAGCGTTTGCGGGACAGTTCCAGGAGTTCGGCGAAGGTTCCGCCGGCGTGGACGAGGTCGTCGTAGACGCCCTGCTCGGTGATGCGGCCGTGCTCCATCACCACGATGTGATCCGCGATCTTGGTGTTCTCCAGGCGGTGTGTGACGACGATCGTGATGCGGTCGGCGGCGATGGACTTGATCTGCTGGAAGACGCCGTGTTCGCCGCGCGGGTCCATCTGTGACGTGGGCTCGTCGAGAATCAGCAGCCCGGGCCTGCGGTACAGGGCCCTGGAGCAGGCGACGCGCTGCCATTGGCCGCCGGACAGTTCCGCGCCCCCGAAGATGTCGCGGGCCAGGAGGGTGTCCAGCCCGGCGGGCAGGTCCTCCACGGTCTCGCGCAGGCCGGCGGCGTCCACCGCCTCCCACACCGGTTCGTCGTCGTGCGTGCGGGGCTGGCCGAGGGTGATGTTCTCCCGCAGCCGCAGGGGCCACTGGGCGAAGATCTGCGGCACCAGACCGGTGTTGGCCCACACGGTGGCCGGGTCGGCTTCGGCCAGGTCGGTGCCGTTCCAGAAGACCTTGCCCTTGTCCGGGAGGTAGATGCCGGTGAGCAGCCGGGTGAGAGTGGACTTGCCGGAGCCGTTCGCCCCGACGATGGCGAGGATCTCGCCGCGCCGCAGGGTGAGGGAGACCCCGTCGACCGCGGGCCTGGCCTCGCCCGGGTAGCGGTAGACGACCTCCTCGACCTTGATCTCCTCGATCGGAGCGCTCACGGCACGGGGGCCACGCCGGGAAGCACGGGCCGCGGCGTCGTCGAGGAAGGCCTGCATGTCGCCGAGATAGAGACTGGTGTGGAAGACGGCGGCGCCGTTGACGACGACCTGCGACAGGGCCGAGAGCGTCGTCTGCACGGCGACGACGGCGGTGGCGGCGACCGCGAGGTCGATGCGTCCCGTCGCGGCGAGCCAGGCCAGCGCACCCCAGGTCGCGACGAGGAAGAAGCCGCCCGCCAGCGAGGAGAGCAGCGAGATCCGCAGGGTCCGCGGCGCGGCGGCCAGCGTGCGGCGGTCGCAGCGGTCGGACAGCGCGCGGTACCAGTACGTCAGGTAGTCGGTCATCGAGTTGGCGCGCACCTCGTCGCCGTACTTCGAGGTGGTGGCCCACCAGCGCATCATGCCCCGCACATTCCGGTCGGCCACGTTGGCGTAGTGCGTCTCGTAGTCCACCCGGGCCGTCAGCACCGCTCCGATGCCGGCCGGGAGCACGGCGAGGACGAGCAGAGGCAGCATCAGCACGTTCAGCACCGACAGAACTCCACCGGCCGTCATCATGCGGATCAGCGCCGACATCAACCCCTGGGCATCGGCGATCATCACCTGCGTACGGATCACCCCCATCTCGGCGGCCTCCTGCCGGTCCGAGAAGCCGTCCACGGCATACGCGGCGGCCTCCACCCGGCACACCGCCTCGACCAGCGCGGTGTCCGTCTCCGTGGTCAGCCGCGGAGTGATCCGCCGCTCCGCATACATGGCCAGCGAGGCCGCGCCGCGTCCCAGCGCGGCGGCCAGAGCCACCACCAGGAGCGCGGGCAGGGCACTGTGCAGCCGGTCGGCGACGGCCCGATCGGAGAGGACCGACTGCATGGCCTCGGCGGTCGCCGTCAGCAGGACGGCTGCCGAGACACCGGTGATCACCTGGCAGCCCAGCAACAGCTGCACCGCCCGCCGGTCGGTCAGCCACGCGAGGCGGGCGATCCTCCGCAACACCCCGGGAATCTGCGCGCACATGTGCCGGAAGGACACTTCGGCGAGCGGGTTGACGGCGTACTGCCCTGTGTAGGAGATCTCCGCCGGTGGCGGGAACGGCGGAGCGGTCTCCGGCTGCTGCTCATGGGTCTCGGGCGAGGCCAAAGTGATTCCCCCTTTGTTGCGTTGTCGCTTTGTCGCTGTGCCGTCACATCCGTCGTCGCGGCTGGGTCACGAGGCTCAACGAGCCCGCCCGGACTTCGAACACCTGTGTTTCGGACGGACCTCGAACCGTGCGACAGAGCGGCCGACGGAGCATGCGCGATGCAACGACCCTTGCCGCGCAAAGAGCGGGGCACGGCACCGCGGTGGCCGAAACGCCGATGGCGGCGCGTCAGCGGGAGCCGGGCCCATCGGGCCCTCATCAGGGACCTGCGGGCGCTGCCCGTGAGGACGCATACGGAGGCGCCCGTGGTACTGGTCCGTGCCGGGGCCGGCAGCGCCGCGAGCCGCATCGTCGCCGCCTCGCGCGAGGCCGCGCTGGTCGTCGTCGGCCGCCGGATCCGCCGGGGACCGGTCGGCGCCCACATCGGCCCCGTCACGCAGGCGGTGCTGCACCACTGCGCGGCGCCCGTCGCCGTCGTCGCCCACCACTGACGATCACCCGCCCGACGAGCCCCGCCCGACGAGCCCCGCCTGACGGGCCCCGCCTGACGGGCCGACCGGCACGGGGCCGGGGCCGACCGGCCTTTGAAGCGCCCCGGTCAGCCCATGGGACGGCCGTCCGATCCGCCGGATGCTCGAGATGACAGACCGGTTGTGTGAGGAGTCCCGTGATGACGCAGCACGACGTGACCGACCGGCCCCCCGTCCACGCACTGCTTGCCGACGGCGCCACCGTCTGCATCCGTCCCGTCCGGCCCGAGGACCACGAGCAGATCCAGCGGCTGTACGAGGAGATGTCCCCGGAGAACCTGCGGCTGCGGTTCTTCTCCCTCTCCCGCAGGTCGGCCCGGCTCGCGGCCGACCGGGCCTGCGGACCGGCCCGCCCCGGCTACCGTGCGCTGCTCGCCGAGAGGCGGGGCCGGGTGATCGGCCTGGCGGAGTACGAGACCGAGGACGACAAGGAGGGCGGGGCGGCAGCGGGGCGGAAGACGGCGGAGGTGGCCGTCGCCGTGGCCGACGGGCTCCACCACCGGGGCGTGGGCACCCTGCTCGTCGAGCACCTCGTCTCCGCCGCCCGCGCCGACGGGATCACCGCCTTCACCGCCGACGCGCTCAGCGAGAACCGCGAAGTACTGAAGCTCTTCGCCGACCTCGGCCTGCGCACCGAGCGCCGCTTCGAGGGACCGGAGGTGCGCTGCACCATCGCCCTCGACCAGGACGACACCTACCTCACGGCGGTCGAGGAACGCGGCCGCACTGCCGACGTCGCCAGCCTGCGGCCCCTGTTGCGGCCCAGGACCGTGGCGGTCGTCGGCGCCGGTCGCACCCCCGGCTCGGTGGGCCGGGCGATCCTGCGCCAGCTGCACTCCGGCGGCTACACCGGCCGGCTGTTCGCGGTGAACCCCGGCGCCACCGCCATCCTGGGCGTGCCGTCGTACCCCTCGGTCTCCTCCCTGCCCCGGACCCCCGACCTCGCCGTGATCGCCACGCCCGCTCCCGCGGTCCCGGGGATCGCCGAGGAGTGCGGACGGGCGGGCGTCCGGGCCCTGGTGGTCGTCTCCGCGGGCTTCGACGAGGACCAGGCACGGCGGCTCCTGACCACCTGCCGCACCTACGGCATGCGGCTCGTCGGCCCCAACTGCCTGGGCATCTCCGACACGGAGCCCGGCATCAGCCTCGACGCCACCTTCGCCGCCGGGCACCCCAGCCCCGGCACCGCGGGCGTCGCCGTGCAGTCGGGCGGCGTCGGCATCGCGCTGCTCGAAGGGCTGTCCCGGCTCGGCATCGGCGTCTCCTCCTTCGCCTCCCTGGGCGACAAGTACGACGTCAGCGGCAACGACCTGCTCCAGTGGTGGGAGAGCGACGGCCGCACCGATCTCGCGCTGCTGCATCTGGAGTCCTTCGGCAACCCGCGCGCCTTCTCCCGCACCGCCCGCCGGGTGACCCGCAGGATGCCGCTGCTGACCGTGGACGCCGGCCGCACCGAGGCGGGCCGGAAGGCCGCGGCCTCGCACACCGCGGCCGCCGCCACCCGCACCATGACGCGCGGCGCGCTGTTCACCCAGGCCGGCATCACCGCCACCCGCTCCGTCGGTGAACTTCTCGAAACGGCCGCCCTGTTGCACGGGCAGCCGCTGCCCGCCGGGCCGCGCGTCGCGATCGTCACCAACGCGGGCGGAGCCGGGGTCCTCGCCGCCGACGCCTGCGCCGAGGCGGGGCTGGTCCTGCCGGCGCTCACGCCGGAGCTGACCGGCGACCTGCTCGCCGTCCTCCCCGAGGGCGCCGCCGCCGGCAACCCCGTCGACGCCACCGCCGCCGTCAGCGAACAGCAGCTGACGGACTGCGTGGAGCGGATCGTGCGGTACGGCGGCATCGACGCGGTCGTGGTGACCCTGGTCCCCACGGCGGTCGCCGCGGCCACCGGTGACGACCTGGTGCGAGCCGTCACCGGTGCCGCCGCCCCGATTCCGAAGCCGGTCACCCTGGTACGCCTCGAACAGGCGCGGTCCGTCGAGCTGCTGCCCACGGCCGCCGCCGGCGGCGGCAGCGTCCCCTCCTACGCCGAACCCCAGGCCGCAGCACGGGCGCTCGCCCACGCCGCACGCCGTTCCGCCTGGCTCGCCCGCCCCGCCGGGACGATCCCCGCACTCGACGGCGTGGAGACGGACCGGGCCCGCGCCCTGGTGCGGGACCACCTCGCCGCCCACCCCGACGGTGCCTGGCTCGACCCGCGCCCCTGCGCGGACCTGCTGGCCTGCTACGGCATCCCGCACATCCCCTGGGCCTGGGCCGAGACCGAGGACGAGGCCGTGACGGCCGCCGAACGGCTGCGCGGCGCCGACGGCCGGGTGGTGATGAAGGCCCACTGGCCCGGACTCGTGCACAAGAGCGAGCAGCGCGCCGTCCATCTCGACCTGCGCGGCGACCAGCAGATCCGGTCCGCCTTCCGCGACCTGCACACGCGTTTCGCCGGGCTCGTCACCGGTGTCGTCCTGCAGCCCCTCGCGCCCCGAGGCACCGAGCTGTTCGCCGGGGTCGTCCAGGACCAGGTGTTCGGCCCGCTGGTGCTGTTCGGGCTCGGCGGCACCGCCACCGAGATCCTGGCGGACCACGCCGCCCGCCTCGCCCCGCTCACCGACCACGACGTGCAGGACCTGATCACCTCACCGCGCTGCGCCCCGCTGCTGCTCGGCGCACACAGCGGCCGGGCCGTCGACCTCGCCGGTCTGGAACAGCTGCTGCTGCGGCTGTCCCGGATGGCGGCGGACCTGCCGCAGCTCGCCGAGGCCGACTTCAACCCGGTTCTGGCGACACCGGACGGCGTCACCGTGCTCGACGCACGGATCCGCCTGGTGCCGTGCAGGCCCCAGGACCCCTATCTGCGCCGGCTCCGCTGAGAGCCCGCGGCTGATCGCTGCTCCGTACGGCAACGACCAGCAGGCCCTGCACACGGTGCGGCCGAGGACCGGCCGCGCCGGACGCGAAAGGAGGTGCACCGCCATGACCGGCACCGTGTTGGTCACCTACGGAAGCACGAACGGATCCACCGCACAGATCGCCGAGACCGTCGCCGAGGTCCTGCGCAAGGACGGACGGACGGTCGAGGCCCGGCCCGCGCAGGACGTGACGAGCGTGGCACCCTACGACGCCGTCGTGGCCGGCGCCGGACTGTACGCCGGACGCTGGCAGAAGGACGCCCGCCGCTTCCTGCGACGGCACCGCAGGGCCCTGGCCGAACGCCCCCTGTGGCTGTTCAGCAGCGGCCCCCTGGACGCCTCCGCCTCGGAGCGCGACATCCCGCCCGTGCCCGGCGTCAAGAAGGCCCTGACCGCCCTCGACGCCCGCGACCACGTCACCTTCGGCGGCTGCCTGGAGGAGGGCGCCAAGGGCTGGGTCGCCCGCATGATCCTCCGCAACGGAAAGGGCGGCGACTACCGCGACTTCACCACCATCGAGAAATGGGCGACCCGAGTCGCCGACGAAATGAGGCACATGTGAGAAGCAGAGCCCCTGACGGGCGCCCGGCGCCGGGCGCCCGTCAGGAAAACCGGCGAGCCGCTGGGGCCTCACCGACGCCTGCGGCCCGCGGCACACGGCCCGTCAGAGGCCGCCCGTATCCGGGACGTTCGGACCGTTCTCCGGGCCTTGCGGCCTCTCCGGTTCGTGTGGGTGGCGCGGGACATTGAAGGTGCAATGAAGCCGTTGAGATCCGGCTTCACCGTGCGAAAGAGGTGAGCGCCATGGCAGTTCACGAGCACCCGCACCGACGTCCCGCGTTCCGCTTCCCGTCGCTGCGCCGGGACGCGGCGGACCGGGCGTCCGCCGAGCCGGCGACCGCGGAGGCCACCGCCGCCGGCGCGTACGCGATGGCCGGGCTGCGTCTGCTGACCGGGTTCGTCTTCCTGTGGGCGTTCCTGGACAAGACGTTCGGTCTCGGCTACGCGGACCCCCTCCGGGAAGGGCTGGATCGACGGGGGCTCTCCCACCGAGGGCTTCCTCAGCGGTGTCGCCGTCGGACCGATGGAGTCCGTCTTCCACGACTGGGCCGGGGCCGCCTGGGCCGACTGGCTGTTCATGCTGGGCCTGCTCGGCATCGGAGTCGCCCTGCTCGCGGGGATCGGCCTGCGGATCGCCGCGGTCGCCGGGACCGTGATGATGGCGCTGATGTGGATCGCGGAATGGCCACCGGCCAGGCACCTGTCGGACGGCTCGCCGGGCTCGACGACCTCGCGCTCCTGGCGATCCGGCCGCCGTCCCTGCCCTGAGCCGGCCCGCAGGCGCACGACGTGGCGGCGGGGTAGGGCCGACCGGCCCTGGCCGTGCGGTCCCGGATGGCGCAGGATCGGCGAAGGACGGACAGTTGCATCGCGCGGTGCGAAGGAACGCGCGATGCGGAAAGAGGAGCGATTCCATGGCGGACGGCGCGCAGCCGGGCGACGGCGGCCCGATCAGGGTCTTCCTGCTGGACGACCACGAGGTGGTACGGCGCGGGGTGCACGACCTGCTGGACGACGAACCGGACATCACCGTCGTCGGCGAGGCCGGCACGGCCGAGCAGGCCCTGGTCCGCGTGCCCGCGCTGCGTCCGCAGGTGGCCGTGCTGGACGTACGGCTCCCGGACGGCGACGGCGTGAGCGTCTGCCGTGAGCTGCGCTCGCGGATGCCGGAGCTGGCCTGTCTGATGCTCACCTCGTTCGACGACGAGGAGGCCCTGCTCGACTCGATCATGGCCGGGGCCGCCGGATACGTGCTGAAGCAGATCAAGGGCTCGGACCTGGTGTCGGCGGTCCGCACGGTCGCCTCCGGCCAGTCGCTGCTCGACCCCAGCGTCACGGCCCGGGTGATGGACCGGCTCCGCCAGGAGCGGGAGCCGTCCCCGGAGGAGGAGGCGCTGCCGGGCCTGACCGAGCGGGAGCGGGAGATCCTGGCCCTCATCGGCGAGGGCCTGACCAACCGGCAGATCGGCCAGCGTCTCTACCTCGCCGAGAAGACGGTGAAGAACCACATCTCCCGGCTGCTGGCCAAGCTGGGCGTGGAACGGCGCATCCAGGCGGCGGTCATCGCCACCCAGGCCCAGGACCGGCTCAAGCACGAAGGGCACTGAGAGAACGGTCGAAGCACCAGGGCCGGCAGGGACCACCAGGGGCAGCCGGCAGGGACCACCAGGGACAGCAGGCAGGACCAGGAGCAGACGACGACCGCCGCGCCCGGGACCGGGAGACTCACCCGTTCCCGGGCGTCCCCTTGAGCTCACGGCCGGTGACCAGCTCGGCCTCGATCCGCACGATCACCGACTCCTGCAGGGGCATCCAGGAGGCGGGGGCGGCCTCCGACAGCCGTTCCAGCTCGGCGGGGTCCCTGACCACCGTGGCGGGCCCGGTGACGATCACGCTCCAGCCGGAGCGGGTCGCCGCGTCGTACTCGTCCGCCTCGAAGGCCACGACGAAGCCGTCCACCGCGCGTACCAGCTCGGAGTCCGGCGAGGTGCGCAGCAGGACGTTGGCGTCCGCGTCCAGGGAGAAGTTGATGGGCAGCACCGCCGGGAGGGCCTGCCGGGTGTAGACCACGCGACCGACCGGCACCTTGGCGAGCAGCCGAAGGCACTCCTGCCGGTCGAGTGCGCGGAAAGCGTCCTGGTGGTCCATTGCTTCATGTTCTCCGCCGTCGCCGCGAGCGGATAGGGCCGACCGGCCCCACCTGGGCGACTGTCCTCGATTCACAGGGAAGGATCACCGCCCGGGCCGTCCGGGACCCCTGGGCCGTCCGGGACAAGGCGTCGGCACCGTGCTCATGCGCCGGTCCCCGCGGGCAGCGGCACCGTCCACTCCACGACCGTGCCGGTCGGCTCGTTCGGGCTGACGGTGAGGCCGCCGCCCAGGTCGGTGGCGCGGCGGAGGCAGTTGTCCAGGCCGCTGCGGCGGGTCACGGCCGGGTCGATGCCGCGGCCGTTGTCCGCCACGCGCAGCCTGAGCCGGGCGACGTCGGCCTCGGCGGTGACCTCGACCGCGGAGGCCCCCGCGTGCCGGGCCACGTTCGACAGCGTCTCGCGGAGCACCGCCAGCAGGTGCTCGGCGTGTCCCGCGGGCACCCCGGTGTCCAGCAGACCGGTCATGCGCAGGGCGGGGCTGAAGCCCAGCACCTCGGCGGCCAGATCGGTCTCGGCCAGCAGCTGCGCCCGCAGTGTCGGCCGCCCCCCGGAGCGGTCGTGCTCCCGCAGGGCGTAGATGGTGGTCCGCACCGTCTTGACGGTGTCGTCGAGGTCGTCGATCACCCGCTGGACCCGCTTGGCCACGTCGGGGCGGTCGTCCAGCCGGGCCAGTACGGAGTTCAGGGTCAGGCCGGAGGCGAACAGGCGCTGGATGGCCAGGTCGTGCAGATCGCGGGCGATACGGTCGCGGTCGGTCAGCACCATCAGCTGCTCGGCCTCCCGGCGGTGCTCGGCGATCTCCAGCGCGAGCGCGGCCTGGTCGGCGAAGCCGCTGATCATCGTCATGGTGGCCTCGGAGAAGGTCTCGCCGCCCGGCATGTTGGCGACCTGCAGCACACCGCGGACGTGCTCGCGGCCGCTCAGCGGCAGCAGGAACCCCGGGCCCAGCCGCACCCGGCCGGCGGAGCCGCCGCCCTCCTGGGGCTCCTCGGAGAGCGCGCTGCTGGTGACGCGTTCACCGGTCCGGTGGACCTTCACCGCCAGTGACGTCTCCGGCAGCAGCAGCCCGCGCACCTCCTCGGCGCCCTCGCCCTCGGCCGCCTCGATCACCAGCTCCCCGCCCCCGGCGATCGGCACGGCCACCGTCGCCAGATCCGCCCCGGCCAGCGCCCGCACCGTCGCCGCCACCTGGTGCAGCACGTCGTCGGGTTCGGTCCCGGACAGCAGGCTGCGCGTCAGTTCGCTGCTGGCGGCCAGCCACTGCTCACGGCGGCGCGTGTCCTCGTAGAGCCGGGCGTTGTCGATGGCGACACCGGCCGCGGCGGCCAGGGTGCGCAGCACGGCCTCGTCCTCGTCGTCGAACTCGCCCCCATTGCGCTTGTCGGTCAGGTACAGGTTGCCGAAGACGCGGCCGCGCACCCGGATCGGGGCGCCGAGGAACGTGGTCATGGGCGGATGCCCATCGGGGAAGCCCACCGACTCCGGATGCCTGGTGAGGTCGGCCAGGCGCAGCGGCTCCGGCTCCCGGATCAGCAGCCCCAGGATGCCGCGCCCCTCCGGGTAGTGGCCGATCCGCTCGATGGTCTCCTCGTCCACGCCGACGGTGATGAACTGGGCGATCCTGCCCTCCTCGCCGAGCACGCCCAGCGCCCCGTACTCGGCGTCGACCAGGGTGACGGCGGACTCGGTGATGCGGCGCAGCACCACGCCCAGGTCGAGATCGGAACCGATCGACAACACCGCGTCCAGCAGGGTGTGCACCCGGTCACGGGTGGCCCGCACCTGCGCCACCTGCGCCTGCAGGCCCTCCAGCAGCTCGTCCAGCCGCAAGTGAGGTGCCCCCGGGCCGCGCCCGTGCCGCTCGACCGGACTGTCCACCATTCCCGCTCCCTCCGGTGGGGGTACCGCAAGGCACCTCACCAGCATGCCCAACGGCCCCGCCGGCGCGCGAACGCTTGCACAAGTACGCGCCAGATGTGTGCCGTCCGGACATTGATCGTATGAGCCCCCGCCCGGCGCCGGATCAGCGGAGCAGCAGCTGGACGATGGCGACCGAGCCGACGGCGACGATGAAGACGCGCAGCGCGAAGGGAGGCAGTCGCCGCCCCACCTTCGCGCCGACCTGGCCGCCCAGCGCCGAACCGACGGCGATCAGCAGCACGGCGGACCAGTCGAAGTCGGCGACGAACAGGAAGAACAGCGCCGCGATGGTGTTGACGATCGCGGCGAGGACGTTCTTCACCGCGTTCAGGCGCTGCAGGGTGTCGTCGAGCAGCATCCCCATCAGGGACAGATAGATGATCCCCTGCGCCGCGGTGAAGTAGCCGCCGTAGACGCTGGCGAGCAGCAGGGAGCCGAAGAGGACGGGGCCGCCGTGGGAGCCGACGGAGGTGCCGTTGCGCTCCCGGCGGCGCTGCACGGCCGCCGAGAGGCGCGGCTGGAAGATCACGAGCACCAGGGCGAGAGCGACCAGGACGGGAACGATCGTCTCGAAGGCGGTCTCGGGCAGCATCAGCAGCAGGACCGCACCCGCCAGACCCCCGATCGCGGAGGCCACACCGAGCCTCAGCACCAGACCGCGCTGCCCCTTCAGCTCCGCCCGGTAGCCGATGGCGCCGCTGACCGACCCGGGGATCAGGCCGAGGGCGTTGGACACCGTGGCGGTCACCGGCGGCAGCCCGGTGGTGAGCAGCACCGGGAACGTGATCAGGGTGCCCGAGCCGACGATCGTGTTGATGGTGCCGGCTCCGATTCCGGCAGCGAAGACCGCCAGAGCCTCCCAGATGGACAAAGCCATCTCCTTTGCGTCGCGGGTGCGCCTCCCCGCCCTGCAGGTCGAGGGGCCGGCTCCGATCATCCATGAGGGGCTGACGGGGCGAACGCCGGGGGGTCCGGCTGCCGGCCTCGACACGTTTTGCCCGGCGGACGGACTGTACTCATCATCCAGACCTTGGACGTATAGTCCAGGTGTCGTTTCCGAGGACCGCGGCGCGGACGGGGGGAGTGGGCATGGCGGCCGATGAGGCGCAGCTCGGCGCCGAGCGTGACGCGATCCTGGCGGCGCTGCGGACGGTCGTCGACGGGCTGGCGGCCACCTTCGGACCCGTATGCGAGGTGGTGCTGCACGACTACCGGCGCCCGGAGGCGTCCGTGATCGCCGTGGCGGGATCGGTGACCGGCCGGTCCGTCGGCGGAGCGATGAGCGAGATCGGGATGCGGATGCTCGCCCGCGGCGACGAGGCGCGGAACGAGCTCAACCAGCTCACCCGCACCCGCACCGGGACGCTGGTGAAGTCCTCCACCATGCCGCTGCGCGACTCCACCGGAGCGGTCTTCGGCGCCCTGTGCGTCAACATCGACGCCACCGCCGTCGGGCAGGCGCACGCCCTGCTCGGCGCGCTCGCCGGCCTCGGCACCGGCCCCGCCGCGGATCCCCCGACCACCACATTCGGCAACGACATCGGCTCGGTGGTGGACGCCGTCATCGACGCCCACCCGCTGCGCCGGCACCGCGGCTGGGCACAGCTCGACCGCGCCGAACGGCTGCGGCTCTTCCGCGACCTGGACGCCAGCGGTGTGTTCGCCGTCCGGCGCTCGGTCGAGCAGGTGGCGTCCCGGCTCGGCATCTCCCGCGCCTCCGCCTACAGCTACCTCTCCCAGGCACGGAACGGGGACCAGGCGGAGAACGAAGCCGGCCACCCGCATCCCCCGGCCGCGCCCGGCACCCGGTCCCGGCCCGGCACCCCGAGCACATCCACCGACCCCACCCCACCCGGAGGCCCCGCATGACGACCACCAGCCCGCCGGTGACCCTGGACGACGTCCGCTCCGCCGCCGAGCGCCTGAAGGGCGTCGCCCACCGCACCCCGGTGCTGCGTTCCCGCACGCTGGACGAGCTCGCCGGCGCCGAGATCCACCTCAAGTGCGAGAACTTCCAGCGGGTCGGCGCCTTCAAGTTCCGCGGCGCCTACAACGCGGCCTCCCGGCTCACCCCCGAGCAGCTGTCCCGGGGCATCGCCGCCTACTCCTCCGGCAACCACGCCCAGGCGGTCGCGCTCGCCGCCCGGGAGCTCGGCACCCACGCCGTCATCGTCATGCCCGAGGACGCACCGCCGTCCAAGCGGGCGGCCACCGAGGGGTACGGAGCGGAGATCGTCACCTACGACCGCTACACCGGCGACCGGGTGGCCATCGCCGAGGCCCTCGCCGCCGAACGGGGCCTGACCCTGATCCCGCCCTACGAGCATCCGCACGTGATGGCCGGGCAGGGCACGGCCGCCCTGGAACTGCTGGAGGAGGCAGGCGAGTTGGACCTGCTGCTCGCCCCGGTCGGCGGCGGGGGCCTGATCGCCGGCTGCGCCACCGCCGTCAAGGGGCTCCGGCCCGCGGCGCGCGTGGTCGGGGTCGAGCCGGAGGCCGGTGACGACACCAAGCGGTCCCTGGAGGCCGGACACCGGGTGAGCATCCCCGTCCCGCACACCATCGCCGACGGGCAGGCCCTGCACACTCCCGGAGAGCTGACATTCTCCGTCAACAGGCGGCTGCTGGACGGGGTCGTCACGGTCGGCGAGGACGAGATCAGGGACGCCATGCGCTTCGCCTTCGAGCGCCTGAAGATCGTCCTGGAGCCGAGCGGGGCCACCCCGCTGGCCGCGCTGCTCACCGGCCGGGCGGGCCCGCTTCCCGGCCGGGTCGGGGTGATCCTCTCCGGCGGGAACATCGACGCGGAGCGCTTCGCCAGGCTCTGCGGCCCCGGCGCCTGACGCTCCCCGAGCGGGCCCGTCACCCGAATGGCGCCGCCGAGTTGCCGGACGGACGATGGAGTGGAGGGCCCCGGCCCGTGCGCGGTCACCAGGGCCGTCCGACGCGGTCACCAGGGCCGTCGGAAGGGAGAAGGGCCATGCTGGAGGTCAAGACGCTGGACAAGCCGGACGAGCGGCGCGACTTCCCGAGGGGACACCTCGAGGCGGTGCACCTGACAGGGCTGGACTTCGCGGTGGCCACGTTCGAACCGGGATGGCGCTGGACGGAGTCCGTCGGCCCCATCGCCGGGACCGAGCTGTGCGAGATCCACCACAACGGCTATGTCGTCCAGGGCCGGATGCACATCAAGATGAACGACGGTGCCGAGAGCGAAGTCGGCCCCGGAGACGTCTTCGTCTGCCCGCCGGGCCACGACGCGTGGGTCGTCGGTGACGAGCAGGTAGTGGTGTACGACTTCGCGGGCGCCATGGCGCAGGAGTATGCGAAGAAGGAGTAGCGAGGCAGAAGGCAGAAGAAGGAGGAGGAAGGCGCGCCGGCGAGGCCGTGCCGTGAACCGTCGAGGAGCGCTCATGGGCAACGGAGGTGACACGGCCGCCGCCGACCGTGCCCTGAAGGACAAGCACCGCGCGATGTGGGCCCAGGGCGACTACCCGACCGTGGCCGCCGAGATCATCCCCCAGCTCGGGGAGATCCTGGTCCGGGCGGCCGGGGTGAGCCCGGGGGACCGGGTGCTGGACGTGGCGGCCGGTTCCGGGAACGCCGCCGTCCCCGCGGCGCTCGCCGGTGCGGAGGTGGTCGCCTCCGACCTGACCCCCGAACTGCTGGAGACGGGGCGGCGGCTGGCCGAGAAGCAGGGCGCGGAACTCCGCTGGCAGGAGGCCGACGCCGAGGCCCTGCCCTTCGACCACGCCTCCTTCGACGTCGTGCTGTCCTGCGTCGGCGTCATGTTCGCCCCGCACCACCAGAAGGCCGCCGACGAGCTGCTGCGGGTCTGCCGCCCCGGCGGCACCGTGGCGCTGCTGAGCTGGACGCCGGAGGGCTTCCTCGGCAGCATGCTCACCGCGATGAAGCCCTACGCCCCGCCGCCCCCGCCGGGTGCGCAGCCGCCGCCGCTGTGGGGCGACGAGAGCCATGTGCGCGCGCTGTTCGGCGACCGGATCACCGATGTGACGGCGGAGCGGCGCATGGCCACGGTGGACCGCTTCGCCTCGCCCGAGGAGTGGCGGGACTACTTCAAGCAGCGCTACGGCCCGACGATCAGCGTCTACAAGGCGATCGGCGACGACACCGAGCGTGCCGCCGCCCTGGACCGGGAACTGGCGGAGCTGGCCCGGCGCCACGACCGGGGGCCGGGCGCGGACGGCACGGTGATGGACTGGGAGTACCTGCTGTTCACCGCCTGCCGCGCCACCTGACCCCCGGCCCCGTACCCCGTTCGGGCACGTGCCCGGTCCTCATACCGGCAGCAGCCGCCCCACGAGCGCGCTCAACTGCCGTACGTTGCGGCACTCGTGCATCTCGACCAGCTCGGCGTACTCGAGTGCCGCCGAGTCGCCGGTGCCCCAGCGGGAGCGCTGCTCGGGGTTGAGCCAGTACACCCGCCGGGCGCGGGCGGCGATCTCGCGCAGCGCGGGGAGGTTCGGGTCGCCCATGTTGTTGCGGGCGTCGCCGAGCACGAACACCGTGGTGCGCGGGCCCACGGCGTCCGCGTACCGCTCGGTGAACTCGCCCAGCGCGGCGCCGTAGTCGCTGCTGCCGTGCCACGAGGTGAGCGTGGCCTCGCCCCTGATGCGGGCGCCGAGCCCCTCCGGGTCGGCGGCACCGTGCACCAGCAGGCCCGTCACCTCGTCGACACGGTTGACGAAGGCGAACACCCGCACCTTGCTGAACTGGTCGTGCAGCGCCTGCACCAGCAGCATGGTGAAGTCAGAGAAGCCCGACACCGAGCCGGACACGTCGCACAGCAGCAGCAGCTCCGGCCGCGCGGGACGGCGCCGGCGCAGCACCGGACGCATCGGCACCCCGCCCGTGGACAGCGAGGCGCGCAGGGTGCGCCGCAGATCGATGCTGCCGCGCGCCGCCCGGCGCCGGCGGGCGGCCAGCCGGGTCGCCAGCTTCCGCGCCAGCGGCTGCACCGTCCGGCGCAGTTCGGCCAGCCGGTCCTTCCCCGCGAACAGGAAGTCCACGCGGTCCGCCGTCGGGGCCACCGCCCGCCGGGCGATCTCGTCCCGGCCCCGCCGCTCGGCCACCCGGCGCCGGGCCTCCGCGGTCACCATCCGCCGGAACTCCTCGATGCGCCGCCGGATCTCGTCCTCCAGCAGCCGGTCGCCGAACCCGGTGGAGCCGCCCCGCGACCGCACCTCGTCCCGCACCCGTGCCAGCAGGGTCTGCGGGCGCAGCCGGTCCAGCGTCTGGTACGAGGACCAGCCGTCCGAGGCGGGTGAACCGCCGTAGCCGCCGAAGCCGTCGACGGCCTCGATCGCCAGCCGGCGCATCAGGGCGGTGTCGTCGTCGGCGAGCGCTGCGGCCAGACGGTCGCGCAGGTCCTCCCGGTCGGCGGGCTCGAGGTCCGGCGCGCCGACGCCGCTCGGGAAGTACAGGTCGAAGACCGCGTCGAACACCGGCCGCGCACCGGCCGAGTGCAGCAGGGTCGCCGCCAGCCCCTCGCGCAGCAGCTCGCGGTCGGCGAGGCCGAGCGCCCGGACCGCCTGCGCCGCGTCCACCGACTCACCGGTGCCGATGCGCAGGCCGTGCGCGCGCAGCGCGTCGACCAGCCCGGTCAGGCGGGAGGCGAGATCCGCGGAGGTGGTCACACCGCGTCCAGGTCGAGCTTGGCCTGCGCCTTCAGCACGTCGTCCTGGTGCTTGAGGATCACGCCCAGGCTGTCGCGCACCACCGTCTCGTCGAGGGTGCCGGCACCGAGGGCCAGCAAGGTGCGGGCCCAGTCGATGGTCTCGGCGACGGACGGCACCTTCCGCAGGTCCATCGCGCGCAGCGCGCCCACCACCCGGACCACGGACTCGGCGAGCGCCGCGTCGATCCCCGGCACCTTCAGGCGCACGATCCGCCGCTCCGACTCGGCGTCGGGGAAGCCGATGTGCAGGAACAGGCAGCGGCGGCGCAGCGCCTCGGACAGCTCGCGGGTGGCGTTGGAGGTGAGGACGACGAAGGGGCGGCGGGTCGCCGTCACCGTGCCCAGCTCCGGGACGGTGACCTGGAAGTCGCTGAGCACCTCCAGCAGCAGCGCCTCGACCTCGACGTCCGCCTTGTCCATCTCGTCGATCAGCAGGACCTTCGCCTCGTCGCCGCGGATGGCGGTCAGCAGCGGGCGGGGGAGCAGGAACTCCTCGCTGAAGATGTCCGTGCGGGTCTCGTCCCAGCTCTCGTCCCGGCCGGCGCTGATGCGCAGCAGCTGCTTGGCGTGGTTCCACTCGTACAGCGCGCGGGACTCGTCGACGCCCTCGTAGCACTGCAGCCGCACCAGCCGGGCCCCGGCGACCTGGGCGACCGCCTTGGCCAGCTCGGTCTTGCCGACCCCGGCGGGCCCCTCCACCAGCAGCGGCTTGCCGAGCCGGTCGGCGAGGAAGACGGTGGTGGCGACCGCGGGGGAGGCCAGATAGCCGGCCTCGGCGAGGCGCGCGGAGACATCGTCGACGGAAGTGAACATGGCGCTATCCAAGCGCTTGCTCACCGCCGAATCAATGGGTCGGGGCACCAGGAAGTCCGGGGTGTCACGCATCACAACCCCCGGTACGCGACGTGCCACGGCGGGCTACGAGCCGCCCGTGCCGCTCGGCAGGCCGGTCACCAGCACCACCTCCAGGGTGCGCGGACCGTGCACCCCTTCGACCCGGTCCAGCTCGATGTCGCTGGTGGCGGAGGGGCCGGAGATCCACGTCAGCGGGCGCACCGGGTCGAGGCGTTCGAGCGCCTGCGGCACGGAGGAGACCACCTGGCCGGGCACCCGCACCACGCAGATGTGGTGGTCGGGAACGAGGGTGATACGGCGGCGGCCCTGGTCGGGGGAGCCGTCCAGGACGATGGTGCCGGTCTCGGCGATCGCGACCGCACAGGCGGTCACCACGCTGTCCACCCGGTCCAGTTCGCCCGGTGTCTGCTCCGCCCGGTCCACCACCCGCTGCGCGTCCGTCTCCGCCAGCCAGCTCTCGTCCAGACCCGGCGGGATCACGACCGACGTGGCGCCGCGCTTGCGCAGCAGGGCGGCGACGGTCCCGGCGAGCCCCCCGGCGTCCGTGCGGTGCACCAGGGCGCGGTAGTCGGCGAGGTTCCCGGCGAGCAGCTCGACCGTCTCCTCGGCGCTCCGCTCACCGTGCTCGCGCAGATAGCCGCGGGGGACCGCCTGCTCGTAGGGGGTGTCGTCGCCGGGCACGTCGGCGAGGGCGCGCCGCACCCGGCCCAGGATCCGCTCCCTGCTGCTCACCTCGCCTCGTCCTTTCCGCCGCGCGTACGCTGCCACCAGTCGCGGAACGGCTCCGGCGGCACCGGTGGCAGATCCCGGGTGCCGCTCCACGCCTTACCCGGCCCGGGCAGCGTGCGCGGATGCAGCCGGCGGGTGCGGGAGGCCAGACGCTGGGCGGTGCGCAGCGCACCGGGCCGGGTGAGCGCCCAGCGGGCGGCGCGCATCGCGGCACGCTCGGCGGCATGCCCCTTCGCGGGCCGCAGCACCACCTTGTTGCCCTCGCGGATCACCGGCCCGCCCTCGACGACCCGCTCCCGCAGATGCACCAGCACCTCGGGGATGTCGATGGCGACCGGGCACACCTCGTAGCAGGCCCCGCACAGGCTCGACGCATACGGCAGCGAGGCGTCGATCTCGCTCGCCGTGCCCCGCAGCTGGGGGCTGAGGATGGCGCCGATCGGGCCCGGATAGACCGAGCCGTAGGCGTGGCCGCCGGCCCGCTCGTAGACGGGGCAGACGTTCAGGCAGGCCGAGCAGCGGATGCAGCGCAGAGCCTGCCGGCCGACCTCGTCGGCGAGGGTGTCGGTGCGGCCGTTGTCCAGCAGCACCAGATGGAAGGCGCGCGGCCCGTCGTCGTCCCGCGTCCCGGTCCACATCGAGGTGTACGGGTTCATGCGCTCGGCCGTGGAGGAGCGGGGGAGGGTCTGCAGGAACACCTCCAGGTCCCGCCAGGTCGGCACGATCTTCTCGATGCCCACGACCGAGATCAGCGTCTCGGGCAGGGTCAGGCACATCCGCCCGTTGCCCTCGGACTCCACCACCACCAGCGTGCCGGTCTCGGCCACCATGAAGTTGGCCCCGGAGACGCCGACCTTGGCGCGCAGGAACTTCTCCCGCAGATGCAGCCGGGCCGCCTCGGCGAGTTCCGCGGGCGAGTCGGTGAGGCCCTCGGGGGCGGGCCGGCCCCACTCGCCCATCTCGCGGGTGAAGATGTCCCGGATCTCGCCGCGGTTGCGGTGGATCGCCGGGACCAGGATGTGCGAGGGCCGGTCCTTGCCCAGCTGCACGATGAGTTCGGCGAGGTCGGTCTCGTAGGCGCGGATGCCCTCGGCCTCGAGCGCCTCGTTCAGCCCGATCTCCTGGGTGGCCATCGACTTGACCTTGACGACCTCGGACTCGCCGGTCTCCTTCACCAGCCGGGCCACGATCCGGTTGGCCTCCTCGGCGTCCGACGCCCAGTGCACCACGCCGCCCGCGGCCGTGACCGACTCCTCCAGCTGCACCAGATAGCGGTCGAGATGCCGCAGCACATGGTCTTTGATCCGCTTGCCGGCTTCCCGCAGCTCGGACCAGTCGGCCACCTCCGCGACCGCCTGCTCCCGCTTGCCGCGGATGGTGTGCGTGGCGTGCCGCAAGTTGCCGCGCAGCGTCGCATCGCGCACCGAGGCGCGTGCGGCCTGCGGGAACGCCGGCATTCCGATAAAGGTCCCGCTCATACCGCCGGCTCCTCCCGCGTGCTCGCCAGGATCTCCGCGAGGTGCACCGGCCGCATGCTCGTGCCGAGCCTGCTCATGGTGCCCCCGATGTGCATCAGACAGCTGTTGTCCGCCGCGCACAGCACCTGCGCGCCGGTCGACTCCGCGCTGCGCACCTTGTCGGCGCCCATCGCGGCGGACACGTCGGAGTTCTTCACCGCGAAGGTGCCGCCGAACCCGCAGCACTCCTCCGCCCCGGGCAGCTCCACCAGCTCCAGTCCCTCCACCGCCTCCAGCAGCCTCCGCGGCCGGTCGCCGAGGCTCAGGCTCCGCAGCCCGTGACAGGTCGGGTGGTAGGTCACCTTGTGCGGGTAGTACGCCCCGACATCCGTCACCCCCAGCACGTCCACCAGGAACTCGGTCAGCTCGTAGGTCCGCGGCACGACCGGCGCCAGGGCGGCGGCCAGGCTGTCGCCGCGCCCCTCCGCCCGCGCCCGTTCACCCATGCGCGGATACAGCTCGCGCACCATCGCCCCGCACGAACCGGACGGGGTGACGATCGCCTCGTACTCGCCGAAGACCTTGGCGAAGTGCTCGGCCAGCGGCTCCGCCTCGTGCCGGTAGCCCGTGTTGTAGTGCGCCTGGCCGCAGCAGGTCTGGTCCATCGGGAAGTCGACGTCCACGCCCAGCCTGGTCAGCAGCTTCACCACGGCCCGCCCCGTGCCGGGGCAGAGGGTGTCGTTGACACAGGTCAGGAACAGGGCGACACGCATCGCGGCTCCCAGTTGTCGATCAGCGCGTCAGAGCAGGGTAGTGCGCCCCTCCGCACGCGGGGGGGACCGGGGTCCAGGCCGTGCCGGAGTTCCGCACCGCGCGTGCGCTCCCCGCGCGGGGGAGCCCGATGCGGCGAGGGCGTGCCGGTCCCGCGCTCTGCGCCCCCTGACCGACCGATCAGCAAGTTTTACGCGATCCGGGCTCGTTGACCGCAGAAACATGTGCTGGACTGGGGCGCGGTCCGATCGTCCGTCCGTCCCGGGAGACCCGTTGACGCACAGCTACCGCCAGCCCGGAGTCGTCCTCACCGACCACCGCTTCACCGTTCCGCTCGACCACGACGACCCCTCGGGGGAGACCATCGAGCTGTACGCCCGCGAGGTCGTCGCCGCCGAGAAGGCGGGCCGGGACCTTCCGTGGCTGGTGTACCTCCAGGGCGGACCCGGGTTCGGGGCGAACCGTTTCATCGGGAAGCAGGCCTGGCTCGGCCGGGCCCTGGAGGACTACCGCGTGCTCCTCCTCGACCAGCGCGGCACCGGCCACTCCAGCCCGGCCAACCGGCAGACCCTCCCGCTGCGCGGCGGCCCCGCCGAACAGGCCGGCTATCTCGCCCGCTTCCGCGCCGACTCCATCGTCCGCGACTGCGAGGCGATCCGCCCCCAGGTCACCGGCGGCGCCCCCTGGACGGTCCTCGGACAGAGCTTCGGCGGATTCTGCACGCTCACCTATCTGTCCTTCGCCCCCGAGGGCCTGGACACCGCGATCATCACCGGCGGGCTGCCCTCGCTCGACGGCCACGCCGACGACGTCTACCGGGCCGCCTACCCGCGCATGGAGCGCAAGGTCACCACGCACTACGAGCGCTACCCGCAGGACGTCGAACGGGCCCGCCGCATCGCCGACCACCTCCTCACCCACGAGGTGACCCTGCCGAACGGCTACCGGCTCACCGTGGAGGCGTTCCAGTCCCTCGGCATCCTCCTCGGCAGCGGCGACGGCACCCACCGCCTGCACCACCTCCTGGAGGACGCCTTCGTCCGCACACCCTCCGGCCCCGCCCTGTCCGACGCCTTCCAGGAGCAGGTCCAGCACCTGCTCTCCTTCGCGAGCCACCCGCTGTACGCCCTGGTCCACGAGGCCTGCTACGCCCAGGGCGGCCGCCCCACCGCCTGGGCGGCCGAGCGGGTGCGCTCCGAGTTCCCGCAGTTCGACGCGGCCAAGGCGCTCGCCGGTGACGAGCCGCTGCTGTTCACCGGGGAGACCATCCACCCCTGGACCTTCGACTGCGACCCCGCGCTGCGCCCGCTGCGCGAGACCGCCGAACTGCTGGCCGCCCGCACCGACTGGCCGCCGCTGTACGACCCGGCCCGTCTCGCCGCCAACGAGGTCCCGGCCGCGGCGGCCGTCTACCACGACGATCTGTTCGTCGACACGGCCCACTCCCTCGCCACCGCCCGCGCCGTGAAGGGCCTGCGCACCTGGGTGACCAACGAGTTCGAGCACGACGGCGTGCGGGCCGGCGGCCCCCGGGTGCTGGACCGGCTGCTCGCACTCGCCCGCGGCCAGCTGTGACGGGACCGAGCGGCGCGCGGTGACGGCGGATCAACTCGCCGCACATTGACGGGAGGCCGCTGCTTCGACGTGGTTACGCTGCGGGCATGACGGATCCGTTGATCACGCAACTGAGTCCCATGCCCGAGGACTGGCAGCGCGCGCTCGCCGTGGTGGCCCACCCGGACGATCTGGAGTACGGCTGCTCCGCGGCGATCGCCTCCTGGACGGACGCCGGCCGCGAGGTCGCCTATGTGCTGGCGACCCGAGGCGAGGCGGGCATCGACACGCTCCCGCCCGAGGATTGCGCCCCGCTGCGCGAGCAGGAGCAGCGGGCGAGCGCCGCCGTGGTCGGGGTGTCGACCGTGGAGTTCCTGGACCACAGGGACGGCGTCATCGAGTACGGTCCCGCGCTGCGCCGGGACATCGCCGCCGCCATCCGCCGGCACCGGCCCGAACTGGTCATCACCCTCAACCACCGGGACACCTGGGGCGGCACCCACTGGAACACCCCCGATCATGTGGCGGTCGGCCGGGCCACGCTGGACGCCGCCGCCGACGCCGGCAACCGCTGGATCTTCCCGGAGCTGACGAAGCAGGGCCTGGAACCCTGGGACGGCGTCCGCTGGGTCGCCGTGGCCGGCTCCAGCTCGCCCACGCACGCCGTGGACGCGACGGACGGAATGGAGCGCGCGGTGCGCTCCCTGCTCGAACACCGCGCCTACATCCAGGCGCTGACCGACCGGGACCCGGAGGAGTACGTGCGGGAGTTCCTGATCGGCTTCGCCCGGGAGGCGGGCAAGCGTTTCGGTGGCCGGCCCGCGGTCACCTTCGAGCTGTTCCCCAGGGCGGGGGCATGAGCGGCACGCAGGAGCTGGCGGAGCGCTTCGAGGAGCATCGCGCCCGGCTCACCTCGGTCGCCTACCGGATGCTCGGCTCGACGGCGGAGGCGGAGGACGCCGTCCAGGAGGCCTGGCTGCGACTGGGCCGCACCGGCACCGCGGAGATCGGCAACCTCGGCGGCTGGCTGACCACCGTCACCGGCCGGATCTGCCTCGACATGCTGCGCGCCCGCACCGCGCGCCGCGAGCAGCCGATGGACGAGATGTTCGTCCCCGACCCCGTGATCAGGCCGCTCGACCACACCGACCCGGAGCAGCAGGCGGTGCACACCGACTCGGTGGGCGTGGCCCTGCTGGTGGTCCTGGAGACGCTGGCGCCCGACGAGCGGCTGGCGTTCGTCCTGCACGACATGTTCGCGGTGCCCTTCGACGACATCGCACCGGTGGTGGAGCGCACCCCGGCCGCCACCCGCCAGCTGGCCAGCCGGGCCCGCCGCAGGGTCAAGGAGGCCGCGCCCTCCACCGTGCCCGATCCCGGCAGGCAGCGGCAGGCGCTCGAGGCCTTCATGGCCGCAGCGCGCGGCGGTGACTTCGAGGCGCTGGTCTCGGTGCTGCACCCGGACGTGGTGCTCCGGGCCGACGCCGGTCCGCTGGTGCGCGGCGTCGGAGCGTCCAAGCGGCTGCAGGGCGCCAAGCCGGTGGCCGGGTCGGCGCTCATGTTCGCCCGGTACACCGCGGCCGCCACGATGGCCTGGGTCAACGACTCCCTCGGACTGGTCAGCCTGGTCGACGGCCGCCTGAACTCGGTCATGTACGTCACCGTCGACGACGACGGCCGGATCACCGGCATGTACGTCCTGGCCGACCCCGAGCGGCTCGCCCGGCTCGACGTGTCCGGCCTGCGGGGATGAGACCGCACGGGCAGCCGGGCGCGCCCAGCCGGTCTGTAGGGTGAACGCCGTGCGAGAGGAGACGGCCGGCCGGGCGGACCTGAGCGGCGACTGCGGACAGTGCTTCGGACTGTGCTGCGTCGCCCTGCCGTTCGCCCGGTCGGCCGGCTTCGCCGCGGACAAGCCCGCCGGCACGCCCTGCCGCAACCTCCAGGAGGACCACCGCTGCCGCATCCACGCCCGGCTGCGGCAGGAGGGCTACAGCGGCTGCACCGTGTACGACTGCTTCGGCGCCGGCCAGAAGGTCTCCCAGGTCACCTTCGGCGGGCAGGACTGGCGCACCGGACCGGACGAGCACGCCCGGCGCATGTTCGAGGTGTTCCCGGTGGTGCGCCAGTTGCAGGAGCTGCTGTGGTACCTCACCGAGGCCGTGGCGCTGCCCGCCGCCCGCCCCGTCCGGGCGGAGCTGCGCGAGGCGCTGGAGAAGACGGAACGGCTCACCCTGCTGCCGCCGGACGAACTGCTGCGGCTGGACGTGGACGGCCACCGGCAGCACGTCGGCGCCCTGCTGCTGAAGGCCGGCGAACTGGCCCGGTCGGGCCTGCGCGGGCGGCGCAGGGACCGCAGAGGAGCGGATCTGATGGGCGCCCGCCTCAAGGGCGCCGACCTGCGCGGGATCAGCCTGCGCGGCGCCTGCCTGATAGCCGCCGATCTGACCGGCGCGGATCTGCGCGGCGCCGACCTGCTCGGCGCGGACCTGCGGGACACCGACCTCACCGACGCCGACCTGACCGGTGCGCTCTTCCTGACCCAGCCGCAGGTGAACGCCGCACGGGGCAACGGGAGCACCCGCCTGACGGAGTCACTGGGGCGCCCGGCCCACTGGGGCGTCTGAGACGGCCCTGCCCCTCACCGGCCGCCGCTCCACCCGCAGCCGTAGCCCCTCGGGCATCAGCGTCAGCCGTTCGGTCACCTTCAGCCGGTACGCCGGGTCGGCGTGGAACTCGTACCGCCGGAGCAGCAGTCCCAGCACCAGCGTCGCCTCGTGCAGCGCGAACTGCCGCCCGATGCAGGCCCGCGCCCCCGTCCCGAACGGCTTGAACACATGCGGCGGCCGCGACCGCACCGCCCGCGGCTCGAACCGGTCCGGGTCGAAGTGTTCCGTGTCCGGTCCCCACACCTCCGGGTCCCGGTGCAGCAGCGGGGTGAGCACCAGCGCCCAGGCGCCCCGCAGCATCGGATGCTCCCCGGCCAGCACGGTGTCCTCGCGCGCCTCGCGGGCGAAGGCCGGTGCCGTCGGCCACAGCCGCAGCGTCTCGTCCAGCACCCGGCGGACGTAGCGCAGCTTGGCCACCTGCTCGTAGCCGGGTGCCGCCGTCCCGCCCCAGACCCGCTCCACCTCGGCGCGGGCGCGGGCCGCGACCCGGGGGTGCCGGGCGAGATGGTGCAGGGCGAAGGAGAGCGCGCCCGAGGTGGTCTCATGGCCCGCCACCAGGAAGGTGATGACCTGGCGGCGGACGTTCTCGGCCGACAGCCGCTCGCCGGTCACCGGATGCGCGGTGTCCAGCATCCGGTCCAGCAGGTCGCCGTTCCCGCCGCCGTCGGCGCGGCGCGCCCGCACCACCTCGTCGACGATGTGGTTCAGCCGCTCGATGTCGGCGGCGTTGCGCCGGCTCGCCCGGCGCAGCAGCAGCGGAACCAGCGGACCGGGCACCGTGTTCAGCCGCTGCGCGTACGTGAGGGTCCCCACCATCGCCGTCACGAAGGGGTGCGGGCGGGAGCGTTCGAAGGAGCCGAAGTCGTACCCGAAGCCGGTGCGGGCGATGGTCTCCAGCGTCAGCTTGGTCATGTCGCCGGGCACGTCCACGGCCCGGCCCGCGGCCGCCGCCCGGTCCCAGTGGTCCGTCAGCCGCTCCGCCACCGACAGCATCATGGTGTGGTAGCCCGCCATCGCCTCGCGGCTGAAGCCGGGTGCCAGCACGTCGTGCGCCAGCTGCCAGTTGGGCTCGTGGTTGTACGCGGTGAACAGGCCGTCGCCCGCGACCGGCCGCAGATTGGCGACGCCCAGCCCGATGTGCTTGGCGAAGCGGGACTCGTCCGCGAGATCGGCCACCAGGCGGGCGCCCCACACGAACACGAACTCCTTGCCGAAGGCGTTCCGCCGGAAGACCGGCCCGAGCGAGGCGTACTTCAGCGAGTCCTGCAGCGGAGTGCGCCTGCTCGCGCCGATCACATCGCCGAGCAGCGGGAGCCGGTACGGCGGGTGCGGGATGCGATGCAGTTCTGGCCAGCCCAGCTCGGCGCTGCGGAAGCCCTTCGGCAGCTCCGTCCCTGTCGTCGTCTCCGCCATGGAAGCGGTCTCCTTCACTACCGGCGAGCCTGCGCGCCGCGGGAGCCGTGTGGCTGCGTCCCCTCGCGTGTTGTACGCGGGTTCAATAGCGGCCTCAGTGTCGTCCCGCCGCTGAACCGGCGTCAAGTACAGTGCGGGAATGGCTGCGAACCAGGGCGAACGCACCCGCCGTCGGCTCAGCACCGAGGAGCGCCGCGAGCAGCTTCTGTCCGTCGGGGCGCGGCTGTTCTCCGAGAAGCCGTACGACGAGGTGTGGATCGAGCAGGTCGCCGAGATCGCCGGGGTCTCGCGGGGGCTGCTGTATCACTACTTCCCGACCAAACGGGACTTCTTCGCGGCCGTGGTGGAGCGGGAGAGCGAGCGGATGCTGCGGATGACCGCCGCGGTGCCCGGCGTTCCGGTGCGCGAGCAGCTCGCCGCGGGCCTCGACGTGTATCTCGCGCATGTCGCGGAGCACGCCCACGGCTACCGGGCCTTCCATCGCGCCGAGGCGGCGGGGGACCAGGCGGTGCGCCGGGTCTACCGGCGGGCGCTCGCCGCCCAGGAGCGGCAGATCCTGGCCGCGCTGGCCGCGGACCCCGAGTTCGGGGCGGCGTTCGAGGAGCGTCCGGAGGTCCGGCTCGCCGTGCGCGGCTGGCTCGCCTTCACCACCGCCGTGTGTCTGGAGTGGCTGCGCGGCTCGGAGTTGAACCGGGAGCAGGTGCGCGACCTGTGCGCCCGCGCCCTGCTGGGTGTGCTCGCGCACTGACCCGGGCGCCGGATCGGCCGGCCCGGCGCGGCGAGGTCTCGTAAAGATCACCTGTGCCGGTTGGCGCACGCCCCGATCTTCGATAGGTTAGGCAAGGCTTACCTAAGAGGAGGTTCGGGGATGGGTGACGACACGCACGGCTGGACGGCGGCTCCCTGCGCCGCGGAACGCGCCCGCTCGGTGCTGGCCGCCGCATGGTCCTGTGCGGTGACCGCGGAGGGCGCGCGGGAGGAGTTCGCCGGCGCGCACAGCGTGACCGAGGACGGACGGATCCGGCTGAGCGTGCCGGAGGACAGCGTGCTGCGCGCCGCCGCGATCTGCGCGCCTCGCGGAGAGCCGTCCGCCGTGCTGGAGTTCGCCGATGTCGCGCCCGTCCCCGTGCGCGGCAGGATCCGCGCCCGGCTGTGGCTCGCCGGCTGGTTCTCCGCCGAGGACGGCCACCTGGTCTTCCGGCCCACCCGCGTGGTGCTGCGCCGTCGTTCCGGAGCGGTCCTGGTCGACCCGGATGAGTACGCCACTGCCGCGCCGGACCCGCTCGCCCTCGCCGAGGCCCGGCTGCTCACCCACCTCGCCGACTGCCACCCCGACGCGGTGGAACGCCTCACCCGCCTGGTCGGCCCCGAAAGCCTGCACGGCGCCGTCCGCGTCCAGCCGCTCGCCGTCGACCGGCACGGGCTGACCCTGCGCATCGAACGCGCCCGCACCGACGGCGACGTACGGCTGCTGTTCCACGCGCCAGCCGACGACATCGCCCAGCTCACCGAGCGCATGCATGTGCTGCTCTCCCAGGCGAGCGCGGCCTGCTGCCCGCGCGCCCTACAGCGGCAGCGCGCAGACGGCGACGGGTGAGGCGAACGGCTCGCCCGCCGGCCGCAGTTCCCCGCTGCCCTGGTCCACGCGGAACACGGTGACGGTGCCGGACTTCTGATTCGCCGCGAACAGCAGCGCGCCGTCGGGGGAGAGGGCGATCTGGCGGGGGAAGTCGCCGCCCACCGGCACCGTGTCCAGCAGCCGCAGCCGGGCGCCGTCCGCCTCGACGGCGTAACGGGTGAGGCTGTTGTCGCCGCGGTTGGCGAGAAAGGCGAAGCCCCCGTTCGGCGTCACCACGATCTGCGCCGGGTAGTTGGTGCCGGAACCCGTCCCGGTGGACTGCGGCGGCCCGATCCTCACCCGCCCCGAATCGGGGTCGTAGGCGCACACCGCCACCGTGTTGTCGAGCTCGTTGGCCAGATAGGCGTACCGGCCGCCGGGGTGGAAGGTCAGATGCCGCGGACCCGCGCCCGGCCGGGCGCTCGCCCGGGCGGCCTCGGTGAGCCGGCCGGAGCTCTCGTCGAGCCGGTAGCTGTACACCGTGTCCGTGCCCAGATCGACGGCGAGGACATGGCCGCCGTCCGGCGCGGTGACGAACTGGTGGGCGTGCGGGCCCTGCTGCCCCGGCCCGGGCGGCGGGGAGGAGTGGACGACCAGCTCGCTGCGCTCGCCCAGCGCCCCCGAGCCGTCGATCGGGTGCACCGCCACACTGCCGGAACCGTAGTTGGCGCTGAGCAGCCACCGCCCGCTCGGATGCACCGACAGATGACAGGGCGCGGCACCGCCGGAGCTCTGGCTGCCCAGCACCTTGCGGTCGGCGATCCGGACGGCGGTCACCGCACCGCCGTCCCGCTCGTTCACCGCGTACAGGGTCCGGCCGTCCGGGTGCACCGCGAGATACGAGGGGTCGGCCACGCCGCCGATCGCCCCGGTGCCGGTGATCCGTCCCGTCGCCGGGTCGTACGTGGCCAGGCCGATGCCCTTGCCGCCGCCCTCGGCCGAGGTGTAGGTGCCGAGGTACAGCGGGCGCGGACCGGAGGGCGACGGGCTCCGCTTCCGTGAGCCGCTGCTGGGCGCCGGCGTCGCCGCCGACCGCGAGCCGTCCGCGGGACCGTCCTCGCCGCCGCACCCGGGAACCGCCGCCGCGGCGGCCGACCCCGCGAGCGCACCCACGAACCGCCGCCTGCTCCACCCGCCCGAGCTCATCCACCCACCTCGTCATCAGGGGCCCCGTGCACCACCACGGCCACCCTGGCGCCGATCCGCCGTCGGGGCAAGGACACCAGAACAGCGGCGGGGCCTCGGGCCCGCCTGACCGGGGTCATTTGACGCGATGGGACGCGCCACCGGAGGCGCGGCGCAGCCGGGCCGGGACGCCCTCGCGCAGCCGGGTCAGCCACGGCATCCGCTCCCGCTGCTCGCGCGAGTGCCGGTCGAGCTCCTCGAACAGGCGGCGCGTGCGGTGCTCGATGTCCATCTCGTCGAGGATGCGGTTGACCTCGGTCAGCACCGCGCCGTGCAGCTCCCACTGGCTGGGGTCGCGCCGCACCTCGTCGAGCAGCAGCTGCGCCAGCTTGTCGCGGGTGGCGGCGGCCTGCCGCAGCTCGGAGGCGAGCCGTTCCTCCGCCGACTCGGCGCTGGTGCTCACACTGGTGGTCACCAGCACGGCGAAGCTGACCACCGCGTCGGCGATCTCGGCCAGCAGCACCTCGAAGGTCGCCCCGGTCTCCGGCTCGAACAGCCGCTCGGGCTCCCGCTCCTTGGCCAGATCGGTCAGGCTGCGCGCCAGCACCCGCGCCACGACCGTGCAGATCTCCAGCGTGTCCAGGCCGGTGCGCAGCACCACCCGGTGCAGCAGCCCCTCCCGGACCCGCGGATTGAGCCGCAGACTGTCCTCCGCCTGCCGCAGCGCCGCGTCCACCTCGACGATGTCGTGGTCCAGACGGCGCGCCTCGTGCAGCCGGTCCGCCGCCAGGTGCGACGGCGTGGGGCCGGTCGCCTGCTCGCCGATGCTCAGCATCAACTGCCGCAGCCGGCGGGCCAGTCCCTCGATCGACTCACCGGCCTCCTCCACCCACACCGGGGGAGCCAGCAGCAGATTGATGCCGAGCCCGACGATCGCGCCGGTCAGCGTCTCCACCACACGGGCCCATGCGTACTCCCCGTGGGTCGTCACCCCGAGCACCAGCATCGCGCTGATCGCCACCTCGGGGACGAACTCCTGCACCCGCACCAGATGACCGACCATCAGCGACGCCAGGATCAGCAGGCCCAGACTCCACCAGGTCAGACCCACCAGGAGGCTGAAGAGGATCGCGACGAGCACCCCCGCCACCACGGAGTTCACCCGGCGCACGCCGGTGGTGATGGTGGAGTACAGGGTGACCTGCACGACGAGCAGGGCGGTGAGCGGAGCCGTGAGGGGCGCGGGCTCCGGGCTGAGCCGCAGGGCGATGACGTACGACAGCGTCGCCGCGGTGGCCGAGCGCAGCGCCTGGACGGTCACCGGGTCCCGGTGACGCTTGAAAAACTCCTTCACCGGCGCCGTCCACTTACGTACCACTCGCATCTACCGACGGTTCCCCTTCCCGGTTCGCATCGAACACACAGGCCTGCGAGGAAAACTCCACTGGCGCACCATGGTCCGTCACTCACCGGGAACGGCGCCTGACGGGTGGGCGGAAACGCCCCTGAGGCCGGGGGACGCCCCTGGGGCGAGGGCCTACAGCTTGTCGAGGAAGGCGTGCAGATTGTCGCGGGTGCGGGCGATCTGCTGCTCCAGGGTGAGGCTCTCCTTGAAACGGGCCCCGGTCTCCGGGACCTTCTTGCCGCGCAGATAGAGGGAGCAGGCGAGATCGGTGCACATGTAGGCGCCGACCGAGTTGCCCTCCCGGCCGGCCGGTCCCGATCTGCGGGCGGTCATCAGGGAGACGCCGCCGCGCGGATGGGTGGTCAGGCAGAGCGAGCACATGCTGCGGTGCAGAAAGCCGCGGCGGCCGGGCTGGAAGCGCAGGGCCACTCCGACCAGCCGGTCGTCGCGCTCGGCGACCAGATACGCCCGGTCGGGCGCGCCCGGATCGCGCCAGCCCAGGAAGTCGAGATCCTCCCAGGGCCGTTCGCCGAGATCGCGGGGCACGGCCAGCCGCTTGGCCTCGCCCTTCGAGCAGTTGATGAACGAGGTGCGGATGTCCTGCTCGGTGAGCGGGCGCATGACGGGTCTCCAGCGAGTCGGTCGAGGGAACGGTCGAGCAAACCTAGAGGGCCTAGGTTTCGGCGTCAGCGTAGGGAGACCGGCGGGGGCGGGCCACCGAATTTCGCGGGGGTGGCCGGAGGGTGATAGTTCAAAGCGTGAAATAAGCAGGGAGGAAAGTCGCGCCGGACCGGTCCTCGGCGGTATGTTGCAGGTCGGGCAGGGGGCGGAAGGAGCCACATGGCGGGGCGGAACGGGCGCACGGTACGCGACCTCAGGCGGGCCAACCGAACGGCCGTGCTGCAGCGGCTCTACTTCGACGGTCCCCTCAGCCGCTTCGAACTCGGTCCGGCCACCGGACTCAGCTCCGGCTCGGTGAGCAATGTGGTCGCCGACCTCATGGCCGACGGCCTGGTGGAGGAGGCCGGCAGCGTCGACTCCGACGGCGGCCGCCCGCGCACCCTGCTGCGCATCGCCCCCGCCAGCGGCCACATGATCGGCGTGGACGTCGGCGAGACCCGGGTGCGCGTCGAGCTGTTCGACCTCGCCCTCACCGAGCTCGCCCGGGCCGAACGCCCGCTGGAGCAGCAGCGCTACGCGGTCGAGGTCATCGTCGACCACATCCGCTCCGGCATCGCCGAGGTGCTGGGCGCGGCGGGCCTGCCGCCCGAGCGGCTGCTCGGCGTCGGCATCGGCGTCCCCGGCATCGTCGAGCACACGGAGGACGGCGGCGCCGTGGTGCACGGGCAGACCATCGCCTGGGACGCCGTACCGCTGGAGTCCCTGCTCCGCACCGGCTCCCCGCTGCCCGCCACCGTCCCCTACCTCATCGACAACGGCGCGAAGACGCTGGGCCAGGCCGAGATGTGGTTCGGCGGCGGACGCGGCGCGCGCAACGCCGTGGTGGTCCTCTTCGGCTCCGGCGTCGGCGCCAGCCTGGTCACCCCCGAGGTGGAGCAGGGCCGGGCGGTCGAGTGGGGCCATCTGACGGTACGGGTCAGGGGGCGCCGCTGCCGGTGCGGTGCGCTCGGCTGCCTGGAGGCGTACGCCGGCGCCGAGTCGCTGCTCGCCCGGTGGCGCGAGGAGGGCGGCCGGGTGCCCGAGGGCACCGACGAGGAGACCGCCCTCACCGCGATGCTCGCCGCCGCCTTCCCGGCCGACGGTGCCCGACCCGACGCCACCGCGCTCGCCGTGCTGGAGGAGACCGCCGAGTACCTGGGCGCCGGGCTGTCCGACCTGATCAACCTGTTCCAGCCCGAGCGCATCCTCGTCGGCGGCTGGGCCGGCCTCCGGCTCGGCTCGCACTTCCTGCCCGCCGTGCGCCGGCACGCCCTGTCGTACGCGCTGCGCCACCCGGCCGAGCGGGTGACGATCGAACTCGGCCGCCTGGGCCCCGACGCGGTCACCGTCGGCGCGGCGATCCTGCCGCTCGCCGACTTCTTCGCCCGCGGCGGACGCCGCCCGGAACCGGACCCCGAGACCCCGCCGCCCGCCTGGCGGGCGGCGCTGCGGGAGCGGTCGCCGCGCTGAGGTTTCGCACGTCCTGGCGGAGGTACTCGCGGAGGCCGGCGTACGAACGAAGGGAGAGCGCCGTGACCGACCACCGCCTCGAAGGACCGGGGGAGAACGGTCCGGCCGTCCCGCGTGATCTGCCCGACCAGCAGGCCGGAGCGGGAGAGGACCCCTGGGAGGTGGCACCGCGGCAGGCCGAGGGCGAGCCCGACACCGCCGAGGGAACCGACCGGGAGGAAGGGGCCGAACCGGAGCAGGCGCCCGGCACCGAGGAGACCGGGCCCGACACCGACGTGCCCGACACGGACGAGGCCGGCACGGGCCGCCGTGGCGCCCCGCACGCCGGGTCCCCCAACCCGGAGCACCCCGTGCCGGACGAGTCGCCCGCCTGACGGGTCTGCCGACGGACCTGCCGTTCGGGTCTGCCGGTCGGGTCCGCCCGGCGCGCTTGCGCTGTTCGGGTCCGCCCGGCGGGTGTGCGGGTCGGATCCGTCTGACGCATCTACCGTTCGCCCCCTCCCGACGCGTGTGCGCCGGTCCAGATCCGCCCGCGCGTCTGCCGATCAGGCTTCGCCCGGCGGGTGTGCCGGCGGAATCGCCCGCTCGGGCGCGCCGGCCCGGCTTCGCTCGGCGTGTCCGCCGACCAGGGTTCGCCCGGCGCGCCTGCCGGCTGGGATCGCCTGACGTGGCTGCCGCTCGCGTCAGCCGCTTGGGCCGGCCCGGAGGATCCGCGTCGGCGCTCTGCCGTTGTGGTTCGCGTTGACCGACGGATCCGTCGGCGGATGTCACGCCACCTTGCGGCCCCGCAGTGGTTCGGTGGGCGCTCCCGCGCCTTCGCGGAGGCCCTCCAGGAACTCCTCCATCACCTCCGTCGCGCTGCGCAGCGGCTGCCAGCCGAGTTCCGCGCGCGCCCGTGTGCAGTCCATCAGCGGCAGCCGCAGCACGGCGTCGAAGAGGTGCGGGGAGGCGGGCAGCAGATGCAGGCCCCAGGCGGCGGCGACCGCCGAGCGGGCCGCGACCCGCGGCATGCGCACCCGGCGGGTGCCGAGCATCTCCCCGAGCAGCTCCGCGTCGACCGGCGGCTCGGCCGCCAGATTGAACGCACCCCGGACGTTCCCGTCCAGCACCGCCAGCTTGTAGGCGGTCGCGGCGTCGTCCGTGTGCAGCACCTGCACCCGCAGGCCGGGGATGTCGGGCAGGAACGGCAGCAGGTCCGGCCGCAGCAGCGGACCCGGCAGGTACCGGCCGCCGAAGATGCGGCGCTGTTCGCTCGCCGACTCGCGCTTGAACAGGAACGCCGGCCGCATGCGCACCAGCCGCGTGTCCGGGTGGTCGCGCTCGAAGATGTCCAGCGCCCGCTCCAGATACGCCTTCTCCCGGCAGTACGCCGCGTCCGGCCAGCCGTGCGTGGGCCAGGACTCGTCGACCGCGCGCTCCTTGGGCCCCGGCGAGTACGCGCCCACGGACGAGGCGTGCACCAGCGCGGGCACGCCCGCCCCGGCGACCGCGTCGAACACCCGCATGCTGCCCATCACGTTGGTGCGCCAGGTCGTCGCCGGGGCGTGCGTCGGCTGGAACGCCCAGGCGAGATGGATCACCGCGTCGGCGCCCGCGAACTCCTCGGCGAGGTCGGCGTTGCCGGAGGCCAGGTCCACCGCCGACCAGTCGGTCTTCGCCGGTGACCAGGCGGGCAGGCGCCGGGCCAGGCCCAGCACGGACGCGACCCGCGATTCCTCCGACAGGGCGCGCACCACACTGGTGCCGACGTTCCCCGTGGCGCCCGTCACCACGACCCTCAGACCGGTCTCGCTGCTCACGGTCCACTCCTCTCGGCCGGCTGCTGTGTGGAGCCGACCGAGTACCCGCGACGCGGGCCGGACATGAGGGCGCGCGGAGAGAGGGTCAATAGTGAGCGCCGCGGAGCGCAATCGGGCGGTGGACATGGAGAGCCCCGACCGCGACGGGGGAATCACGGTCGGGGCGGTCAGCGGTGAGTACGGATGGCGGTCGCCTCTCGGCGAAAGGCACCACAGGGCTTCAGCCGAACGATCGTCCCTGTGGGCGAACGGTGAGGCCCGGGGACACTGTCCCATCCGCACCCACGCCTGACTCAACGGGCAACCACCCTCGGGTGTTCCGCCGAATGTCTCCGTTTGCGGTGATGTGCGTCACTCGCCGTGTACGTCGCCGCCCGCGACGCCAGCAGGTGCGCCGGGAACACGGCCGCGCGTTCCATTACGGACCCTTCCTCGAGGCTCCTCGTGAGCGGCGCGGGTACCCGTCCGGGCCGCCGCCGCGCCTCACCCGTCCCGGCAGCTTCCGCTCCCGCATCTCATCGATCACGGCTCCTTGCGCTCCCGCATCCCACCGATCACGGCAGCTTCCGCTCCCGCGCCCAGTCCAGCAGCTGCTCGCGCGACCAGGTGGTGACCACCCGTTCGGGCGGCACCCCGCACTCCTCCGCGCGGGCACAGCCGAGGATCTGCCAGTCCAGCTGGCCCGGCGCGTGCGCGTCGGTGTCGATGGAGAACAGCACGCCCGCCTCCACCGCCCGGCGCAGCAGCCGCCTGGGCGGGTCCAGCCGCTCCGGTCTGCTGTTGATCTCCAGGGCGGTGCCGGTCTCCGCGCACGCCGCGAACACCTCGTCCGCGTCGAACTGCGACTCCGGGCGCCCGCGTCCGGTCAGCAGCCGGCCGGTGCAATGGCCCAGCACGTCGGAGTGCGGGTTGCGCACGGCGGCGACCATGCGGCGGGTCATCGAGCGGGCCTCCATGCGCAGTTTGGAGTGCACCGACACCACCACGACGTCGAGCCGCTCGAGCAGCTCCGGCTCCTGGTCGAGGGAGCCGTCCTCGAGGATGTCGCACTCGATGCCGGTCAGCAGCCGGAACGGCGCCCAGGTCTCGTTGAGCCGCGCCACCACCTCCAGCTGCTCGCGCAGCCGGTCCGCCGACAGCCCGCGGGCCACGGTCAGCCGCGGCGAGTGGTCCGTGAGAACGGCCCACTCGTGGCCGAGCGCCGCCGCGGCCCGGCCCATCTCCTCGATCGAGCTGCCTCCGTCGGACCAGTCGGAGTGCAGATGGCAGTCCCCGCGCAGCAGCGCCCGCAGCCGCTCCCCGCCCCGCCCGGACGGGGTCTCGTCCGCCGCCTCGGCCTCCAGCTTCTGCAGATAGCCGGGCACCCGGCCCTCCAGCGCCTCCCGGACCACCTGCGCGGTCTTCGGGCCGACCCCCTTCAGCGACTCCAGCGACCCGGCCACCGCGCGCTCGCGCACCTCCTCGGGCCCCAGCTCCGTCAGCACCCGGGCTGCGGTGCGGAACGCCCGGACCCGGTAGGCGGGCGCCAGGGACCGCTCCAGCAGAAAGGCGATCCGCTCCAACGCCTCGACGGGATCCATCGGCCCACCTCCTCGCTCCAGGGTTCCCCAGCGGGCGCACCGCCGCACACCGCCGGTGCGTCCCCCGGTGGCCCGGGGCGGAAGCGGGCGCGCGGCGTCCGGGACGTTTGCTTCCTGGACTCCGCGTTCGCGCCGATTGCGCTCTACGCTCTATTCATGACCGAAAGCGCGAGCCCGCACATCACCAAGCCGCGGATCATGGTGCTCGGAGTACAGCCCGGGTCACCCCCGTTCCGCATCGTGGAGATCGACGGACAGGTGGTCGGTGAGGCGAGGAACGTCACCGACGTGCTGCAGGCCGCCGCCGCGCACGGGATCACCGTCCACGACCTGGACGACCCGGACGTGGTCCGCTGGGTGGGCGGCGACAAGTTCACCTGGACCGTCCACTAGTGTCCTGCGCCAGAGATCCGTCGGCAGAAGTTAGCGAGGGCGTCGAGGATTTCCTCAGCTGTCTTGGTCCAGATGAAGGGCTTGGGGTCTTCGTTCCAGTCTTTGACCCACGCGCGGATGTCGGCTTCGAGGGCCTGGACGTTCTTGTGTGCGCCACGGCGGATCTTCTGGTCGGCCAGGAAGCCGAACCATCGCTCGACCTGGTTGATCCAGGAGGAGCCGGTCGGGGTGAAGTGCATCTGGAACCGGGGGTGTTTGGCCAGCCACGTCCTGATCGCGGGAGTCTTGTGGGTGCCGTAGTTGTCGCAGATCAGGTGGATCTGGAGATGTGCGGGGACCTCCTTGTCGATCCGGATCAGGAACTTCTTGAACTCCGCCGCCCGATGTCGGCGGTGCAGGGCGGTGATGACCTCGCCGGTGGCGACGTCGAAGGCGGCGAACAAGGTGGTCAGGCCGTTGCGGACGTAGTCGTGGGTGCGCCGCTCGGGCATGCCCGGCATTATCGGCAGCACTGGCTGGGACCGGTCCAGGGCCTGGATCTGCGACTTCTCGTCCACCGAGAGCACCACTGCACCCTCGGGCGGGTTGAAGTACAGGCCCACGACGTCGTAGACCTTCTCCACGAACAACGGGTCGGTCGACAGCTTGAAGGTGTCCGCCAGATGCGGCTTGAGCTGGAACTGCCGCCAGATCCGGCCGACCGTGGACTTCGACAGGCCACTGTGCTCGGCCATCGATTTCCGCGACCAGTGGGTGGCGTTCTTCGGTTTCTCCTCCAGCGTCTTGGCGATGACCCGCTCGACGTCCGCGTCGGTGATCTTCCGCGGAGCACCGGGCCGCGGCTCGTCATACAGGCCGTCCACCCCTCGTTCGAGGAAGCGCCGCCGCCAGGTGCGGACCGTGTCCGCACTCACCCGCAACTCTCGGGCGACCGCGACGATCGGTGGTACTTCCGGTCCGGCACACGCCAGCACGATCCGCGCCCGCAGCGCCAGAGCCTGGGCCGATGTCGCCCGACGCGTCCACCGCTCCAACTCAGCCCGCTCGTCATGAGACAGCAGCAACGGCTCCAGTTTCGGGCCCCGACGAGGAACTGACGCACCAGCGATAGAAGTCACACACCAACTAACGATCAACTACTGGCGCAGGACACTAGCGGACGGTCATACCAGCGGGAAGACGGCGCCCCGGGCGGGCGCCGCGGTCGGCCTGTGCCCTTCGCGCCGTGCGGGCGGGGCGTCGAGCAGGGTCAGATCGGGTTCAGATCGGGCGGGGCGTCGGGCAGGGTCAGATCGGGTTCAGATCGGGCGGGGCGTCGAGCTGGGTCAGGCCGGGCGCCTGCGGCGCGCGTGCACGGCGCGGCCCAGCCGCCGGCCCACCAGCAGATACCCCAGCAGCGCGCCCCCGGTGTTGAGGATGACGTCGTCGACGTCGAAGGCCCGCCCGGTGACCAGCGCCCCCTGGGCGAACTCGACCAGCAGCATCACCACGGCGGTCAGCAGCAGGACCCGCAGGAACCTGCGGGTGCGCGGAGCGATTACCGGGGTGAGGACGCCGAACGGCACGCCCAGCAGGATGTTGCCGCCGACCTGCCGCAGCGCGTCCCGCGCCGTGTGCTGGTCCAGATAGGCCCGCAGCGAGCGGCCCGGATGCAGATTGGTGTGCGTCAGCGCCTCGGAGGCGGGGGAGGGCTGCAGGGTGAGCCGGGCCAGGACCACCGCGAAGGCCACCATGAACACGAAGGCGCACGCCATCGCCAGCAGCCGCAACGGCAGCGGCAGCGGGCGCCGTCCGTCCGGCTCGCCCCCGCCGGGCGCCGCCGGCCGGGAACGCCGGAGCCCGGCGGACAGGGAGCGCGAGGCGGAGCGGGCCATGAGGTCCTCCAGTGGTCGGCATGTGTGGGGGATACGTGGGGGGGATACGTGGGGGAGATGCGTGGGGGCGTTTCCTGCCGGGACGGGTCAGCTCTCGTAGGTGATGCGCACGTCCTCGAAGCCCAGGGAGCGCAGCAAACCTTCCAGCATCTCGGTGGTGTTGGCCTCGGCGCGGGCGGTCAGACCGCTCTCCTTCGCGGCGTCGCCGATGTGCCGCACGGCGAGCTTCTGCACAGCCTGTTCGCCGTTGGGGTTGTCCGAGAACAGATCGCCGAGCCGGTCGAACAGCCCGCGCTGCTTGGACACGGCGTAGGAGCGCTCGGGGTCCAGCGCCGGATCGCCCAGCCGCGCGTGCGGCAGCCGCAGCGTGGCGGAGGTGCGGTCCTCGTCGACCCGCACCGCGTCCTCGCCGACCTTCCCGAGATCCACATAGGCGTCCACGGAGCCGGCCCCCACGTACAGGGTGCGGCTGCCGCGCAGCGCGTCGGGCAGGTACTTGGCGTCCTTCTCCAGGTCTACGACGACCTGGAAGTTGCCGGAGGCGGCCTCGTAGCGGCTGATGTCCTGGATGGACTTCAGCAGCGCCGGACCGCTGCGGTCACGGGACTCGGTGCCGAACACGTCCTTCAGGCCCGGCAGACCGAGCAGCCGGATGCCCGCGAGCAGCACCGCGAACAGCAGCACCAGCGCGCTCAGCACCTTCACCCAGCCCGGCATGCGCCCGGACAGGCGCCCGATGGGAGTCGTCATGGCGGACGGCCCTCCTTCCTACCCGAGCGGATGCCCCCATCTGCCGTGACAAACAGGCTTGTTGGGAGGCGGACCGCTGCGCGCACGATGCTCACCGGATGCACACAGGGGGCGCACAGCGCGCCGGAGGGCAGCGGACCGTGCGCCTGCAACTGGGCGGTGCCGCAGGCCAGTAGCATGATCCCGGCCGGGACACATGATCATGCGAGGAGACCCGTCGTGCGAGACATCGCCGTGTTCAGCGGCAGCGCCCACCCCGAACTCGCCGAGGAGGTCTGCTCCCATCTCGGTGTGCCGCTCAGCCCGGTGCGGGTCAGCCGCTTCGCCAACGACTGCCTGGAGGTGCAGCTCCAGGCCAACTGCCGTGAGCGGGACGTGTTCCTGGTGCAGCCGCTGGTCAAGCCGGTGCAGGAGCACCTGGTGGAGCTGCTGATGATGTGCGACGCGGCCCGCGGCGCGTCGGCGTCCCGGATCACCGTGGTGATGCCGCACTACTCCTACGCGCGCTCCGACAAGAAGGACGCGCCGCGCATCTCGCTCGGCGGGCGCCTGGTGGCCGACCTGCTGGTGGCGGCGGGCGCGAGCCGGGTCCTGACGATGACCCTGCACTCGCCCCAGGTGCACGGCTTCTTCTCGGTGCCCGTCGACCATCTGCACGCCCTGCGGGAACTGGCCGCGCACTTCCGCCAGTACGACCTGAGCCGCACCACCGTCGTCTCCCCGGACCTGGGCAACGCCAAGGAGGCGGCCCACTTCGCCCGGCTGATCGGGGCCGAGGTGGCGGCCGGCGCCAAGCAGCGGTTCGCCGACGACCAGGTGCGCATCAGCTCCGTCATCGGCGACGTGGCCGGGCGGGACGTCATCGTCCTGGACGACGAGATCGCCAAGGGCAGCACGGTGTTCGCGCTGCTGGAGCGGCTGCGGGAGCTGGACGCGCGGTCGATCAGGGTCGCCTGTACGCACGGGCTGTTCGCGGCCGGTGCGCTGCGGCGGCTGAGCGAGCAGCCGGACGTGCTGGAGATCGTGTGCACCAACACCGTGCCGGTGCCGGCCGAGGAGCACACCGGCAAGCTGCGGGTCCTGTCCATCGCCCCGGCGCTCGCCGAGGCGGTGCGGCGCATCCACAACGGGGAGTCGGTCAGCGCCCTGTTCGACGCACAGCCGATAGCCTAGCGGCTGCGCGCCAGGCACGGCGTTGCGGACGCTCCCCTGGCGGTCAGACGGGGTCCGTCGTCGCCTCCGGCTGCTCCTGGGCCGCCTCCAGCGCCGCTTCCAGGGTCGGCCGGGGCGGCAGCAGCCGGGAGAGGCCGGTGATCCGCAGCATGCGCAGGGTCAGCGGGTGGGCGCACACCAGGTGCAGCCGGCCGTGGCGGTCCGCGACCCGGTGCCGGGCCCGGTAGAGCAGCCGCAGACCGGAGCAGTCGAAGAACTCGATCCGCGAGAGGTCGATCACCACGCGCGGGTCCGGCCCCGCGGTCGCCGCGTCCAGATGCGGCACGATCTCCTCGGCCGCGGCGATGTCGATCTCGCCGCGGAACTGGAGCACCGTGTGGCCTCGGTCCCGCAGGACGCGCAGATGCCGGGTCAGCGGTGCAGATTCGTGCCGCACGACGCCATCGCCTCCAGCCTGCTCCGTGCGCGGGGTACCACGGGGACGGGCGGACGACGCCAACGTCGTTCGCCGTCAAGCAAGTTACCCTCGCTCGGCAGATTTTGAGCATGTTCGATTGACATATGTCTTCGATTTGCGGTCGTCGGTGCGCCGCCCGACTGATTCTGCTCGGCGGGGATATCCGTCCCCTGCAGGGCGGGGCGCAGGCCGCCCCGCGAGCGGCGGACCCGCGGAGGAGACATGACTGTGGTGACGGCGGGCGTGGTGGTGCTCGACTGCGCCGAACCCGAAAAACTGGCCGAGTTCTACCGGGAGTTGCTCGACGCGGAGGAGACCGAGGCGGGCGCCAACCGGGTGGAGCTCCGCTCCGCCGACGGCTTCCGGCTGGCGCTGCGCCGCGACATGAACGCGACCGCTCCGAGCTGGCCCCGCCCCGAGAACTCCCTCCAGGCGCACCTGGAGTTCGTGGTGGACGACCTCGACGCGGCGGAACGCCGGATCGTGAGCCTCGGCGGCCGCCCGATCGAGGCGACCGACGCCGGCGGCCCGCTGGAGGAACGCGGCTACGCCGACCGGGCCGGTCACTCCTTCACCCTGCGCCGGGGGCCCTCCACCGCACCGAAGCAGGGCTGAGACCGCCCGCCCCGCCCGCCGGGCGTACGACACGGCCGGGCGCGGGAACACGCTCCCCACGCCCGGCCGTTGTGCGCCCCAGGGCTCCGGCGGCGGGTCAGTCGCGGCCCTTCTCCTTGTCGGTGACGGGCCACGCGCCGGTGGAGCGCTCGATGGCCTTGGCGCCGGCCCGGTCCACGGCGCTGCGCACCGCCGCGAAGATCGCTCCCTGGATCGCGGCGGCCAGCAGGATCTCGCCCCAGCGGCGGTCCCGGTCCAGCGCGTCCGGCGCGTCGTCCTCGTGCCGGATCACCTTCCACGTCTTCTGGAATGCGAGCCCGGCCAGGGTTCCGCCCGTCCAGCTGAGGACGAACCCGATCGGTTTGTACGCCAGCGGCAGCTTCGACTTCTTGCTCTTCTTCGCCACGTGGATCTCCTAGCTCGGTCGGCTGTGTGGTTGGTCGGTCGGGGGCCGGGGGCGCCCTCGGGCGGGAACCTCCTCGTCGGCGCGGACCGGCCCCGGCGGAGTGCCGTCCCCGAACGGCCGCCCGCCCAGCTCCTCGCGGTGATGAGGCGTCAGCCAGCCCGACAGGTCGGGGCCGAGGGGGACGATGCGGGTCGGGTTGATGCCGGTGTGCACCTGGTAGTAGTGGCGCTTGATGTGGTCGAAGTCGACGGTGTCGCCGAAGCCCGGCGTCTGGTAGAGGTCGCGGGCGTACGCCCACAGCACCCGGTTCTCCGTCAGCTTCCAGCGGTTGCACTTGAAGTGGCCGTGATACACGGGGTCGAACCGCACCAGCGTGGTGAACAGCCGGATGTCCGCCTCGGTGATGGTGTCACCGACCAGATACCGCTGCCGCTCCAGCCGCTCGGCCAGCAGCTCCAGCCGGCGGAACACATCCCGGCACGCCGCCTCGTACTCCTCCTGACCGGTGGCGAAGCCCGCCCGGTAGACGCCGTTGTTGACGTCCCGGAAGACGTCCTCCATCACCGCGTCGATCTCGTCGCGCCGCTCCTTCGGGTACAGGTCCGGGGCCCCGTCCCGGTGCAGGGCCGTCCACTCGGTGGCGAAGTCCAGGGTGATCTGCTGGTAGTCGTTGGTGACCAGTTTCCCCGTGGGCACGTCCACGATCGCCGGCACGCTCACCCCGCCCGGGTAGTCCCGCTCCCGCCGGTCGTAGGCCTCGCTGAGACAGCGGATGCCGAGGACCGGGTCCCGGCCGCCGGGGTCCAGGGTGAAGCGCCAGCTGCGGTCGTCCTGGATCGGATCCACCACGGCCAGCGACAGCGCGTCCTCCAGCCCGAGCAGCCGCCGGGACACCAGCGCGCGGCTCGCCCAGGGGCAGGCCCGGCTCACCACCAGCCGGTACCGGCCCGGCTCCACCGGCCAGCCCTCCCGGCCGTCCGCCGTGATCCGGTCCCGGAAATGCGGCTTCGACCGCCGGAAGGCCTTCCTGCCGTAAGCACTGTTGCCGCCGTCCCCGTCGTCGCGGCTCATGGTCGCCTCCTCCTCGCCGTTCCGTTCAGGGTCCCTGTGACCGCGTTCCCCGTTTTCCGCGGTCGGCACGGTGTGACCCAGCCCGACCGGGGCAATCGCCCGACGTGAGTACACGATCGGATCGAAAGACCCGGATCACCGTGCTGGTGGCGCTCGGGGCCAATGCGGTGATAGCGGCGGCGAAGGCCGTGGGCGGGCTCGCCGTGGCCTCGCCGGCACTGCTGTCGGAGGCGGCGCACTCGGTGGCCGACAGCATGAACGAGGTGTTCCTGCTGGCCGCCCTGCGCCGCAGCCGACGCCCGCCGGACCGGCGCCACCCCTTCGGCTACGGCAAGGAGCGGTTCTTCTGGTCGCTCCTCGCCGCCGTGGGCATCTTCATCATGGGCGGCTGCTTCTCCTTCTACCAGGGCGTCGAGGCCCTGCACGGCGGCGGAGCACAGGCCACCGGCGGCTACACGGCCGGACTCGTCGTGCTCGCTGTCGCCTTCATCGCCGAGGGCGCCTCGCTGCTGCGCGCCCTGTACCAGGTGCGCCGGCAGGGCGGCGGACTGCGCGACCCGGCGCTGCGCACGGTGATCGCCGAGGACGGCACCGCCGTGCTGGGCGTGACCCTGGCCGCGGCCGGCATGGTGCTGCACCTGATGACCGGGCAGGTGGTGTGGGAGGCGTCCGCCTCGCTCGCCATCGGCGCCCTGCTCGTGTACGTGGCCTACCGGCTCGGACGCGACGCCCGCGCCCGGCTGATCGGCGAGGCCGCCGACCCGGAGGCCGACGAGCGGATCCGGGCGCTGCTGCGGGCCCAGCCGGAGATCGACAGCGTGGAGGCGCTGTTCACCATGAAGACGGGCCTGGACACGGCTCTGGTGGCGGCCCGGGTCGACCTGGCGCCGGGCCTGGACAGCGAGCGGGTGGAGGAGGTCGCCGTGCGCATCAAGCGGTCCATCTCCGGCATCGCGCCGGAGGCGGAGCAGATCTTCCTGGACGTCACCGACCACCGGGCCGCCGAGGCGTGCGAGGCATGGGAGAGCCCCGCCGCGACGGGGGAACGCGGCGGGGCCCGACACTCACGTGCCCGTCCCCGCGGGCTTCATGCACCCGGGCGGCAAGGAATCCGCCGAATCCCTCCGGAGCGGGCCGGCCGGTGGTGCACGAGGCCGCCCGAGGCGGCGGAGGACGGTCAGTCGCCGTCGACGGGCTCCAGCACGAACACCGGGATCTCCCGGTCGGTCTTCTTCTGGTAGTCGGCGTACGGCGGATAGGCCGCCACCGCCCGCTTCCACCACTCGGCCTTCTCCTCCCCGGTGACCTCACGGGCCGTCATGTCCCGCTTCACCGGGCCGTCCTGCAACTCCACATGGGGGTGGGCCTTCAGATTGAAGTACCAGACCGGGTGCTTGGGCGCCCCGCCCAGCGAGGCCACCGCCGCATAGCGTCCCTCGTGCTCGATCCGCATCACCGGTGTCTTGCGCAGCTTTCCGGACTTCGCTCCGCGGCTGGTGAGCACGACGACCGGGTAGTCGGTCCCCTGCAGGGTCGTCCCCTGGGTGCCGCCCGAGCGCTCGTACAGCTCCACCTGCTCGCGCACCCACCGGCTCGGGCTCGGTTCGTACTCTCCCTCAAGAGGCATGCTCATCCGTCCCATCGTCGTTCCGCTGTCGGCTGTGCCACTTTCGATACAACACCGCGGACCCCGGGGATCATCCGTGCGACACGGCCATCCGCAGGGCGAGGAACGTCATCACCGCGGCGGCCGTCAGAGCCGTCAGCAGCCGCCCGCGATGCCCGGTCAGCGTCCGGCCCAGCAGCGCCCCGCCGCCGGCCAGCAGCACCTGCCAGCTCGCCGACGCGGCGAACGCCGCCGCCACGAACACCGCCTGCTCGGCGAAGGAGGCCGAGGCACCGGCCTGCGCGCCCAGCACCAGCGCCGCGAAGTAGATGACGGTGGTGGGGTTGAGCAGCGTGACACCGAGCAGCACGGCGTACGCCCGCAACGGGCCCGGGGGAGCGGGAGCGGTGCGGGTGGCGGGCCGGCGGTCGCGGTACTGCCGTACGGCTCCGGCCGCGCTCCACGCCGCCAGCGCGAGCAGCACCAGCACACAGGCCCAGCGCAGCGGACCCAGCACCGGCCGCAGCGCGGACGCCAGGGCGGAGCCGCCCGCCACCGCCGCCACGGCGAGCGCGTAGAGGCCGTCGGCGGTGGCGACACCGAGCGCCGCGCAGACGCCGGTGCGCAGGGTGCTGCGGGCGGTGAGGGAGACGAGATAGGTCCCGACGGCGCCGACGGGCACGGCGATGCCGTACCCGGCGAGCAGCCCGGAGACGAGCGCCGTGCTCATGAGCGCGGCGGGAGTGCGGATCTGGACATGGGGGGGGTGCCTCTATGTCTTTCGTCAAGCGAGGCGTGGGGTTCTGGGTTCGTAGAAGGTGCCGTCGCGGAGCATG